>CAUAHS010000018.1 GCA_958428885.1 uncultured Eubacteriales bacterium | reverse complement strand
GTCGAACTCCGTCTGCTATGTCCAGGGCGGTCAGACCATCGGCGTGGGCGCCGGCCAGCAGAGCCGCATCCACTGCACCCGCCTCGCCGGCGACAAGGCCGACCTCTGGCACCTGCGCCGCCACCCGAAGGTGCTCGAGCTCAGCTTTGACCCCTCGCTCAAGCGTGCCGAACGCGACAACGAGATCGACCGCTTCATCCGTGAGGAGCTCTCCGTCGAGGAAAAGCGCGAGTGGCTCGCCAGGGTCACGGACGTGGCTCTCGGCTCCGACGCCTTCTTCCCCTTCGGCGACAATATAGAGCGTGCGGCCCAGAGCGGCGTCAAATACGTCGCCCAGCCCGGCGGCTCCATCCGCGACGACAACGTCATCGAGACCGCCGACAAATACGGCATGGTAATGTGCTTCACGGGGATTAGACTCTTCCATCATTGAGCAGAATTGAGATAAGGGGGGAACCCCTTGGTAGGGTTCCCCCCTTAGACCCCCTTCCTGACCTTTGAAAAGCATCAGGGGGTTTCGCCCGCTGCGGCGGGCGACCAGGGGCGCAGCCCCTGGACGGCGCCCGCTTTTTTGTAAAAAAGCGGGAAAAAACTTTTAAACCTTTAGTTTGGAGGCTCGTATGAAGATAATGGTCATTGGCGGCGGCGGGCGTGAGCACGCTATCATCAGGGCGCTCAGGCGCAACCCGAAGGCGACGGAGATCTACGCCCTGCCCGGCAACGGCGGCATCGCCGCGGACGCTGTCTGCGTGCCCGTGGCCGCCACGGACATGGAGGGAGTTGTGGACTTCGCCCGGGAGGTCCGCGCCGACTTCGCCGTAGTCACCCCGGACGATCCCCTCTGCCTCGGCATGGCCGACGCCCTTGAGCACATCGGTGTCCCCACCTTCGGCCCCTCCAAGGCCGCCGCCCAGATCGAGGGCAGCAAGGTCTTTGCCAAGGGGCTCATGAAGAAATACGGCATCCCCACCGCCGCCTACGAGGTCTTCGACGACTTTGACGCCGCCATGGCCTACATCGAGTCCGCGCCCATCCCCGTCGTCGTCAAGGCAGACGGTCTCGCCCTCGGCAAGGGCGTCACGGTCGCCATGACCCGCGATGAGGCCCGCGAGGCGGTCAGGGCCGCCATGCAGGACCGCGTATTCGGCGAGAGCGGCGCCAGACTCGTCATCGAGGAGTACCTGGAGGGGCCGGAAGTCTCCGTCCTCAGCTTCACGGACGGCGTGACCCTCGTGCCCATGCTCGCCTCCATGGACCACAAGCGCGCTCTCGACGGCGACGAGGGCCCGAACACCGGCGGCATGGGCGCCGTCTGCCCGAACCCCTACTACACGCCGGAAGTCGCGGCAGAGTGCATGGAGCGCATATTTCTGCCGACCGTCCGAGCCATGAACGCCGAGGGCCGCACCTTCCGCGGCTGCCTCTACTTCGGCCTCATGCTGACGAAGGACGGGCCCAAGGTAATAGAGTACAACTGCCGCTTCGGCGACCCGGAGACCCAGGCCGTGCTCCCGCTGCTGGAGACCGACCTCCTCGACATCATGGAGGCCACCGCTGCCGGCCGCCTCTCCGAGGTGAACGTGAAGTGGTCGTCTGACAGCTCCTGCTGCCTCATCCTCGCCTCCGGCGGCTATCCCAAGGCCTACAAGAAGGGCCTGCCCATCTCCGGACTCGACGAAAAGGGCCGGCTCCCGGACGGGAGCGCCGAGGTGTTCCACGCCGGGACCAAGTGCGAGGACGGAAAGTACTACACCAACGGCGGACGTGTCCTCGGCGTCACCGCCACAGCGCCCACGCTTGCCGAGGCGGTCTGCCGCTCCTACGCCGCGGCGGAGAACATCAGCTTCGAGGGCCTGCACAAGCGCATGGACATAGGCGCACGCGCGCTCAAAGCCTGAGCCAAACCAAAAAATATAACCGGAGGTCAAGATATGGCGGTCTATCGGGTATATGTCGAGAAAAAGTCACCTTTTGACGTTGAGGCCCAGGGCGTGCTCTCGGAGCTGCGCTCGCTGCTGGGCATAGAGGGCCTGACCGGGCTGAGGCTCCTCAACCGCTACGACGTGGAGGGCCTGGACGAGGCGCTCATGCGCCGCTGCCTGCCCGTCGTGTTCTCGGAGCCGCAGGTCGATATCGTCCACACTCAGCTGCCGGAGGCGGACGAGGTGTTCGCCGTCGAGTACCTGCCCGGGCAGTTCGACCAGCGCGCTGACTCCTGCGCCGAGTGCGTGCAGCTGCTCTCCCAGGCCGAACGCCCCGCCGTCCGCACGGCGAAGGTCTATCTGCTCTCCGGCTCCGTCACGCCGGAGGAGCTCGACAGGATAAAGCACTACCTCATAAACCCCGTCGAGAGCCGGGAGGCCTCGCTCGATACGCGCGCCACCCTCGCCGAGAACTACCCGGAGCCCGACGACGTCGCCGTGCTCGAGGGCTTCTCCGCCCTGGACCGCGCGGGGCTCGAGGCGCTCATCGCCCGTATGGGTCTCGCCATGGACGCGGACGATGCGGAGTTTTGCCGCGAGTACTTCAAATCTGAGGGACGTGAGCCAACAGTCACGGAGCTGCGTGTCCTCGATACATACTGGTCGGATCACTGCCGCCACACGACCTTCGGCACCATCCTCGACGGCGCCGAGATAGCCGACGAGCGAGTCCGCACGGCTTATGAGCACTGCCTTGCGATGCGCAGAGAGCTGGGCCGGGAAAACAAGCCCCTCACGCTCATGGAGCTCGCCACCCTCGGCGCAAGGTACCTCAAAAAGACGGGAAAGCTCAAGGGCCTCGACGAGTCCGAGGAGATAAACGCCTGCTCCGTGCGCATCACGGCGGACGTGGACGGGCACGACGAGCCCTGGCTGCTCATGTTCAAGAACGAGACGCACAACCACCCGACGGAGATCGAGCCCTTCGGCGGTGCGGCGACCTGCATCGGCGGCGCCATCCGCGATCCCCTCTCCGGACGGGCCTATGTGTATCAGGCCATGCGCGTCACAGGGGCGGGCGACCCGCTGGTCCCGGTCTCCGAGACGCTGCCCGGCAAGCTGCCGCAGCGCAAGCTGGTCACCACCGCCGCGGCGGGCTACAGCTCCTACGGCAACCAGATCGGCCTCGCCACGGGTCTGGTGGACGAGCTCTACCACCCCGGATACGTCGCAAAGCGCATGGAGATAGGCGCGGTCGTGGCGGCGGCCCCCGAGGGGAACGTCATGCGAGAGGAGCCCGTGCCGGGGGACCTCGTCATACTGCTCGGCGGACGCACGGGAAGAGACGGCTGCGGCGGCGCCACCGGCTCGAGCAAGGCCCACGGCCTCCACAGCCTGGAGACCTGCGGCGCCGAGGTGCAAAAGGGCAACGCGCCCGTGGAGCGTAAGCTCCAGCGCCTCTTCCGCAACGGCGAAGCCACAAGGCTCATCCGCCGCTGCAACGACTTCGGCGCGGGCGGCGTCTCCGTAGCGATAGGCGAGCTGGCCGACGGCCTGGACATCGACCTCGACCGTGTCCCCCGCAAGTACGAGGGCCTCGACGGTACGGAGCTTGCCATCTCCGAGAGCCAGGAGCGCATGGCGGTCGTCGTATCCGCCGCCGACGCGGAACATTTCCTCGCCCTTGCGGCGGCGGAGAACCTCGAGGCCACGGTCGTGGCGATGGTCACAGCTGAGCCGAGACTCCGCATGCGTTGGCGCGGCAAGACGATCGCCGACCTCAGCCGCGAGTTCCTCGCCTCCAACGGGGCGGAGAAGCACGCGCGCGTGAGCGTGCCCATGACCTCGGTCGCCGACCGCAGCCCTGCTGTGTCCGGGACGTTGGAGAAAAAGCTTTCGGCACTTATGTGCGACCTCGCCACCTGCTCGAGGCGCGGTCTCGCGGGCAGGTTCGACAGCACGATAGGCGCGGGCACGGTGGTCATGCCCTACGGCGGCGCACGGCAGCTGACGCCCATGCAGAGCATGATAGCCAAGCTCCCCGTCATGGGCGAGACAAAGACCTGCTCTGCCATGGCCTACGGCTTTGAGCCCCGCGTGTCGGAGCAGAGCCCCTATCTCGGCGCCTACCTCGCGGTGGTGGAGAGCGCGGCAAGGCTTGTGGCCTCGGGCATGGGGCACGAGCACATATATATGAGTTTTCAGGAGTATTTCGAGCGCCTGCGTACGGAGCCGGAGCGCTGGGGCAAGCCCTTTGCGGCGCTGCTCGGTGCGCTGGAGGCTCAAATAGGCCTCGGCATGGCGGCAATAGGCGGCAAGGACAGCATGTCCGGCAGTTTTGAGGACATGGACGTGCCGCCCACGCTGGTGAGCTTCGCCGTGACGCCGGGGAACGTGGACGACGTGATAACGCCGGAGCTCAAGGCCGCCGGAGACCGTCTGGCGCTGCTCTACGCCGACCCCTTCGACGCGGAGGCGACGCTGAGGATGTTTGCCGAGGCGGAGGGCCTGATGCGCGCGGGCAAGGTACGTGCGGCCTGGGCAGTGGGCGGCGGCGGTGTGGCGGAGGGCCTGTGCAAGATGGCCTTCGGCAACGGCCTGGGCGTGGAGATAGACCCGGGCTTCGACGCGGCAAAGCTCTTCGGCTGGCGCTTCGGCGGCATGATACTCGAGACCGTGCCGGACTGCGAGGCGGGTGAGACGATAGGCCGTGTGGCGGCGGACCATATCTTCCGCTGCGGCGGCGAGCACGCGGATTTGGGCGCCGTACAGGCGGCCTGGGAGGGCAAGCTCGAGCCCGTGATGCCGAACCTGGACGCACCCGGACAGGGCCATGAGCGGGTACGTAAGCTGAACTTCACCGCCGCGATGCACCCCGCTCCCGCGGTAAAGTCGGCAAGGCCGCACGCGCTGATCCCGGTTTTTCCCGGCACGAACTGTGAATACGACACTGCGAGAGCGCTCAAAAGGGCGGGCGCTGAGCCGGAGATATTGGTCATACGCAACCTAAGCCCGGCGGACGTGGCGGAGAGCGTGGACCGCGTGGCCAAGGCGATAGGGCGCAGCCAGATGATAGTCCTGCCCGGCGGATTCTCGGGCGGCGACGAGCCCGACGGCAGTGCAAAGCTGATGGCGGCGTTTTTCCGCAGCGCAAAGCTGACGGATGCGGTGCACGAGCTGCTCAACGGCCGTGACGGGCTGATGCTGGGCATCTGCAACGGCTTCCAGGCGCTGATAAAGCTGGGGCTGGTGCCCTTCGGCCGGATAGTCGAGGCCGACGCGAGCTGTCCGACGCTGACGTACAACGCGATAGGCCGCCACCAGAGCATGCTGGTGCGCACGCGCGTGGCGTCTGACCTGAGCCCCTGGCTGTCGCGCTGCAAGGTGGGGGATGTCCACACGGTGGCGATCTCGCACGGCGAGGGCCGCTTCGTGTGCCCGGAGCCGCTGCTCGGCGAGCTCGAGCGCAGCGGCCAGCTGGTGACGCAGTATGTGGACCTCGCCGGTGAACCGACGATGGACGTGCAGTCGAACCCGAACGGCTCGGTGCTGGCGGTGGAGGCCATATGCTCGCCGGACGGCAGGGTGCTGGGCAAGATGGGGCATACGGAGCGCAGCGGCGCAGGCCTCTATCAGAACGTGCCCGGCACCGGCATCCAGCCCATCTTCGAGAGCGGCGTAGATTATTTCAAATAATCCCCGCGCAAAGCGCGTTTGAAAGTTTCGTCCACCTTTTCCAAGGCGGCTTAGGTCCAGAGAGAGCGTCCCCGGGCGCCCGCCGCAGCGGACGGAACCCCCTTTATAATAAATCAGCAAGAAAAAACGCCCCGATCGGGGCGTTTTTTCATTTTCTCTTCTTGCTGCCGGAGAGGTTCTCGTCCGCGCGTTTTATTATCTCCCGCACCAATCCGGCGGCCTTCTCCGCTTCGCCTTCCTGGAGGGCACGGGTCAGCTCCACATGGAGCTGCACCGATTGCCTGCGCTCCCTGGCTGAGCGGAAGTGCTCGGCGGTCAGACCGCGCAGGGGACCGTGGAATGCCTTGAAGGTCATGGCATAGACGTCGTTGCCGGAGAGTTTCGTGAGGTGATAGTGGTAGTCAAAGGTCGCATCCACGAGCTCGGCGCCCGTGCTGATCCTGATCTTGGCCAACAGCCCGGCCAGCTCGGTGTCCGCCGGACCGGCGCCGTTTTCGCAGGCGAGACGGGCGCACTCGCACTCGATGAGCACACGCAGGTCCATGAGGTCGTGCAGCAGCGAGACGTCCATCTGCGCCGAGCCGTACTCCATGATGACCGACAGCGTCTGCGGAGTGGCCTCACGCAGAAAGTCCGAGACGAAGGCGCCCTTGCGCGGGACGATGCGCACAAAGCCCTTGCGCTCAAGCTCCAGCATGCCGAGGTTCACGCTGCTCCGGCTCAGGCCGAAGCGGACGGCAAGTTCCCGCTCCGCTTCCAGCCGTGTGCCGGGCTTGAGCTTCCCCGACAGTATCTGCGCCTCTATCTCCTTTACAAAGCCCTCGCGTTTTGAGTTCTCCGCTGTTCCGGCCATTTGACAGCCCTCCGTGATACTATTTCTGTTCCGTCTGCTCCAGGTGAGGTCATTTCTCAAAAGAGGCCGGAGATGCGGCCGTTTTCATCGACGTCGATGCGCTCGGCGGCGGGGGACTTGGGCAGACCGGGCATGGTCATGATGTCGCCCGTCAGGGCCACGATGAAGCCTGCGCCGGCGGAGACCTTGAGCTTGCGCACCGTCAGCGTGAAGTCCTCTGGAGCGCCCAGCTTGGCCGGGTCGTCCGAGAAGGAATACTGCGTCTTGGCCATGCAGACAGGCAGGGAGCCGAAGCCCAGCGCCTCGAGCTGGCGGAGCTCCTTCTCCGCACTGCCAGTGAAGGCGACGGCGCCCGCATGGTATACTCGCCTGGCCACGGCCTCGATCTTGCCGCGGATGTCGAGCTCGTCCGGGTAGGCAAAGCGGAAGTCGCCGGGCTCTTCGCACAGGCGCACGACCTCGCGCGCGAGCTCGACGCCGCCTTCGCCGCCCTTCGCCCAGACCTCGCTGAGCGCCACGTTCACGCCGAGCTCCCGGCAGCGGCGCTCGACCAGAGCGAGCTCCGCCTCCGTGTCGGTCGGGAAGCGGTTTATCGCCACGACGCAGGGCAGACCGTAGACATTTTTGATGTTGTCCACATGCCGCAGCAGGTTGGGCAGGCCGCGCTCGAGCGCCTCGAGATTTTCAACGCCGAGTTCGCCCTTCGCCGCGCCGCCGTGGTGCTTGAGCGCACGCACCGTCGCCACGACTACGACGGCCGAGGGCCTCAGGCCGGACATGCGGCACTTGATGTCGAAGAATTTCTCCGCACCGAGGTCGGCGCCGAAGCCTGCCTCCGTGACCGCGTACTCGCCGAGCCGGAGCGCCATGCGGGTGGCCGTGACGCTGTTGCAGCCGTGGGCGATGTTCGCAAAGGGTCCGCCGTGGACAAAGGCGGGAGTGCCCTCCAGCGTCTGCACCAGGTTGGGCTTGAGCGCGTCCTTGAGGAGCGCCGCCATGGCCCCCGCAGCCCCGAGCTGGCCCGCTGTCACAGGCTTTTCGTCGTAGGTGTAGCCCACAACTATGCGGGCGAGGCGCGTCTTGAGGTCCGTGATGTCGGAGGCGAGGCAGAGCACGGCCATGACCTCGCTCGCTACGGTGATGTCGAAGCCGTCCTCGCGCGGGACGCCGTTCACCCGCCCGCCGAGGCCGTCCGTGATGAAGCGCAGCTGTCGGTCGTTCATGTCCACGGCACGGCGCCACGTGATGCGCCGGGGGTCTATGTTGAGGCTGTTGCCCTGATAGATGTGGTTGTCCAGCATCGCGGCAAGGAGGTTGTTCGCCGCGCCGATGGCGTGGAAGTCGCCGGTGAAGTGGAGGTTGATGTCCTCCATGGGGATGACCTGGGCATAGCCGCCGCCGGCCGCCCCTCCCTTTATGCCGAAAACGGGCCCAAGCGAAGGCTCACGCAGCGCCACGACGGAGCGACGGCCTATCTTCCGCAGTGCGTCCGAGAGTCCCACGGTGGTGGTCGTCTTTCCCTCGCCCGCCGGAGTGGGGTTTATGGCGGTGACGAGAATGAGCTTGCCGTCCTCTCCCGGGGCGTTGAGCAGGGCGGGGTCTATCTTGGCCTTGTACCGGCCGTAGCACTCGACAAAGCTCTCGTCAATGCCGGCCTTGGCGGCGACTTCGGTGATGGGCAGGGGAACGGCTGCCTGGGCAATTTCAATATCGGTCATGGCGCACCTCTTCATGTCAAAAATCCCTTTTATTTTACCATATCGCATGGATTTGTAAAGCTCCGGGCGGGAATGCAACCTCAGGTTGCGGCGATTCCAGCCTGGAGTTGCTTGCCCGTGAGTGCCGGGGATGCTATACTCGAGCCACAAACACAAAGGGGGCGGAAACATGAAACTGCCGGAAAAAATATTATACAGCCGCAAGCGCGCGGGCCGCTCTCAGGAGGCGTTGGCCGATATAGTGGGCGTGTCGCGTCAGGCGGTGAGCAAGTGGGAGACCGGGGAGACGCTGCCGGAGACGGCAAAGCTTGCGGCGCTGGCCTCGGCCCTGGGCGTCAGTGTGGACTGGCTGCTCTCGGATTCCGAGCCTAAGGAGCCGAGGCAGCAGCCGGAGCAGCCGGAGGACTGGACGGACAAGCTGCCACGCATGATCCGGAGAGCCGCAAAGCGCTGGGGCTGGCTGGCGGGCGTGTACCTCGCCGTGTCGGGCGCAATTCTCGCGGGCATTGGCGCCTTGGCCCGGGTGATATCCCGCAGCATGTTCGACAGCTTCATGTCGCTGGGCGGCTCGGATTACGATACCAGCCTTAAAGGTATAGACAGCCTGACGCAGTCGGGCATGGATGTGCTCATGGACATGTCCATTTCCGGCCCGCTCGAGCAGTTCTCGCGCAACAACCCGGTCTATCTCATGGGCGGTGTGGTGATGGTTTTCGGCCTCGTCCTCTGCGTGACGGGCATAGTTCTGGCAATCGTACTCAAGCGAAAAAGCCGGTAAAGGCGCAAATGAATTTGCATCGGCATAAAAAATCATTTATACTGTGGGGTGAGAAAAAGCGGCCGAAGGGCCTGAAAGGGGAAGGAAAATGGGAGTTCAACGCAAAGACTCGCCGGTGCGGGACCTGCGCTCGGCGCTGGAATTTCTGCGCGGCATGCCCGGACAGCTTGTGGAGACCGAGGTCGAGGTGGACCCGGCGGCGGAGCTCTCGGGCGTATACCGCCATGTGGGTGCGGGCGGCACGGTGAAGCGGCCGACGCACACCAACGGCCCTGCCATGCTCTTCAAAAACGTCAAGGGCCACCCGGGCGTCTCCGCAGTCATAGGCGTGCTCGCCAGCCGGGAGCGCGTCGCCCGGCTGCTCGGCTGCGCCAAGGAGGACCTGGGCAGGCTGCTGTGCGACTGCGTTGCCTCACCCATAGCGCCCGTTCTTGACGAGGGGCCGGCTCCCTGTCAGGAGGTAGTGCACCTGGCCTCTGACCCGGACTTCGACCTTTACAAGCTCCTGCCGGCGCCGACCAACACCCCGGTGGATGCCGGACCCTATATAACCCTCGGCATGTGCTATGCGACCCACCCGGACACGGGCTGCTCGGACGTCACGATCCACCGCCTGTGCATACAGAGCCGGGACGAGCTCTCCATCTTTCTCCAGCCCGGCAGCCGCCACATAGGGGCGATGGCCGAACGTGCGGAGGAGCTGGGGCAGCCTCTGCCCATTTCGGTGTCCATAGGTGTGGACCCGGCCATAGAGATAGGCTCCTGCTTTGAGCCGCCCACGACGCCGCTGGGCTATGACGAGCTCTCCATCGCCGGCGCCATCCGAGGCGAGCCGGTCAGGCTTTGCCGCTGCGTTTCCGTGAACGAGCGGGCCATAGCGAACGCGGAATTCGTCATAGAGGGGGAGATAGTCCCCGGTGTGCGCGTGCAGGAGGACCAGAACTCCGGCACGGGATATGCGATGCCGGAGTTCCCCGGCTACAACGGTGTGGCGAGCTCCGAATGCTGGCTGCTCAAGGTAAAAGCCCTGACCCACCGCCGCTCTCCCATACTCCAGACCTGCATCGGCCCCAGCGAGGAGCATGTAAACATGGCCGGCATCCCCACCGAGGCCAGCATCCTGGGCATGCTCGAGCGGGCGATGCCGGGCAGAGTCAGGAACGTCTACGCCCACCGCGCGGGCGGCGGCAAGTACATGGCCATATTGCAGATGTGCAAAAAGTCCCACACTGACGAGGGACGTCAGCGCCAGGCGGCGCTGCTGGCCTTTTCCGCCTTCCCCGAGCTCAAGCACGTGGTGCTGGTGGATGAGGACGTGGACATATTCGATACGGACGATGTGCTCTGGGCGCTGAATACGCGCTATCAGGGCAACCTTGACACGGTGTTCATACCCGGCGTGCGCTGCCACCCGCTGGACCCCAGCGCCGGGCCTGAGTACGACGCGCGGATACCTGACCGCGGAATATCCTGCAAGACCATCTTCGACTGCACGGTGCCCTTTGCGCAGAAGGAGCGTTTCGAGCGCGCTGCGTTCATGGAGGCTGACCCGAAGTACTGGCTGCCCGACTGGGAGGCGTGAGCATGGGCACGAATCTCGTGGTGGGCATAAGCGGGGCGTCCGGTGCGCCGCTTGCGCTGAGGTTTTTGCAGCTCGCACATGAGTGCGGAGTGGGCGTCGAGCTGATCGTAACGCCGGGAGGGGCGCTTACTCTGCGGGAGGAGTGCGGCCGGGGGCCGGAGGCGCTGGCGGAATATGCCGGGGCGGTGTACGACTGCTCGGATCTTGCGGCTCCGCCGTCCTCAGGCAGTCATCCCACGCTGGGCATGGTCGTGATCCCGTGCAGCATGAAAACTCTGGCCGGCGTGGCAAGCGGATACAGCGAGAATCTGCTGCTGCGTGCGGCGGATGTGACGCTCAAGGAGCGGAGAAGGCTTGTCCTGGCGGTACGTGAGGCGCCGCTTTCCGGCGTACATCTGAGAAATATGTACGAGCTCTCGCGGCTCGGAGCCGTGATCTTTCCGCCCGTGCCGGCCTGGTACGCAAAGCCGCACAGCATGGAGGAGGCCGAGAGGCAGATAGCCGCCCGTATCCTCGCACAATTCGGCGTTGAGGCGCCCTGCGTTCCGCGCTGGGGACAAGAAAAATGAGATAAAAACGCCGCCTCAGCCGGGCTGAGGCGGCGTTTTCACCGGGTTCAGGCGGATTCGGAGTCCTCTTCGCGCTCGCGGAAGAGCAGCGTCACGCACCAAAGGGCGGCAAGCCCGACCAGCGTGTACACCACGCGGCTCACCGTGGCGGTCTGTCCGCCGAAAAGCCACGCCACTATGTCGAAGCGGAACAGACCGATGCTGCCCCAGTTCAGCCCGCCGATGATGGCGAGTATGAGTGCGATGCGGTCCATTATCATGCCTCGCAGCCTCCTTTTTATCTGACTTCGAGCATTAGCTTACCCGCTGCATGGGACAAATATTCATTCGACAAAAGTAGTGCCGCATCGACGTCCTTCGCTCTTGCAAAGGCGGGGCTTTTGCGTTATTCTTTCATCACAGCTTATCCAATTGCTGACCCGCCCCACGGCGGGCCATCATGCGGGGACCCGGCTCATATCTTTATCCCACAACCCTGTTTTGGCGGACTGTTCCCACAGTCCGCCGCCTTTTTTTGTTTATTTTTCGCTTTTTACATTAAAATTATCATCCGCCCTTTTTCGCGGGACTTTCCGGGGCGGCGGGGGATATGCTTTCACTATAAACGTCGTATGCAAAGGAGAAAGGTCATGCCCGCACTATTGACCAGGACCCGCGTCGGACGCGGGGGGATCGTACAGGTACCGGTAAACGAAATAGACCCGAACCCGAACCAGCCGCGTCGGGTGTTCGACGGGGAGAGCCTCGCTGCGCTTGCGGAGAGCATAAAGCAGTACGGCGTGCTCTCGCCCATCAGCGTGCGGCTGCACTACGGCCGCTACGAGCTCATCGCGGGCGAGCGCCGCCTCCGTGCGGCAAGGCTGGCGGGGCTCACGCGCGTGCCCTGCCTCGTCCTCGACGTGGACATGGAGGAGTCCGGCCTGCTGGCGATGGTCGAGAACCTCCAGCGCGAGGACCTCGACTTTGTCGAGGAGGCGCGGGGCATCTCGAACCTCATACGCATGTTCGACATGAGCCAGGAGGAGGCCGCCCGCCGGCTGGGACTCAGCCAGAGCGCCGTGGCGAACAAGCTCCGGCTCCTGAAGCTGCCGCCGGACATACTGGCCGCCCTGCGGGACAAAGGCCTGACGGAGAGGCATGGCAGGGCGCTTCTCCGTCTCGGCACGCCGGAGGAACAGCGCACCGCTCTTGCCGCCATATGCGACCAGGGCCTCAACGTCGCCCAGACCGACGCCTACATAGACGCGCTGCTGACCGCAAAAAAGGCCGAGGAAAAGCCCGCCCGCCGCCGGGCCTTCATCCTCAAGGACGTGCGGGTGTTCCTCAACACGCTGACACACAGCCTGGACCTGATGAAGCAGGGCGGCATCGCCGCCGGGATGAAGAAGCAGGAGACAGAGGACGAGCTCATCGTGACCATCTCGATACCGAAAAAATAAGCGCAAAGGGAGGAGCCATGTCGAGGACCCTCCCTTTGCGTTTGCGCGTGCGTACTGATAAAGCACAGTGCAAAAAAAGGGGGAACCCCCGGCGAGGGTTCCCCCTTGGACCCCCTCCTGCGCTTCATTGAGCACAGGGGGGTTCCGCCCGCTGCGGCGGGCGGCCAGAGGCTTTGCCTCTGGACTCCACCACCTTTGAAAAGGTGGACGAAACTTTCAGACTTCTTCAGCTTATCGTGCCGGTGGCGGTGATGTTCTCGAGGTCGGTGCCGCCGTAGCTGCCCTGGAAGTGCCAGTTCACCGTGGCCGTCGCCGGGATGGAGGACGTGGAGAGCTCCACGCTGCCCTCGGCCAGCTCGTTGGTGCCGAGGCCCGGGCCCTCATACTCGATGGCCTTGGTGTCAAACTCCCAGGTCTGGCCGCCGATGGTCACGCTCAGGCCGTGCCAGGCCTCGTTGTTATAGAGGCTGTACGACTCCGTCGACACCTTGAACGACAGCGTGGCGCCGTTCGCTCCCGGGGTCAGCGTCCAGTCCACCACGATGTTCAGTCCCGTGCCGGTGTCGGAACGGAAGCTGCCGCTCGAGGCGTTAACCGCCGGAGTGGGAGTGGGGGTCGGAGCGGGCGTAGGCGTGGGTGTGGGAGTTGGAGTGGGGGATGCGGTGGGCTCTGTGGTCTCCTGAACCGGAGGAGTGGGGACGGACACGTCGCCATCGCCGTTGTCGTCAGCGTCCGCCGGGGGCTCCGACACCGTGATGCCGGGGTCTGCCGAGGGCTCGGTGTTGCCATTCCCGCCGCCGCGGAGGATGAAGATGAGCGCCACGACGATTATTACAAGGATCAGCAGCGCGAGTATTGCGCCAGCCGGGCTTTTGCTTTTACCTGACATATGGGATCACCTCTCGCCTAATTATAGCGTTTAGACGTGGAAAGTCAAACAAAGTTTCGGTTACAGATGTTTTACCCTGAGCGTGCGCATGGAGTTGAGCACGGCCAGGACCATGACGCCGACGTCGGCGAAGATGGCGAGGGACATGCCCACGATGCCGAGCGCGCCGAGGACGAGGAAGGCGAACTTGACGCCTATGGCAAAGGCGATGTTGGAGCGCACGATGCGCATGCAGCGGCGGGAGAGCCGGATGGCGAGCGGCAGCTTGGCCGGGTCGTCGTCCATTATCACGACGTCGGCGGCCTCGATGGCGGCGTCGGAGCCGAGAGCGCCCATCGCTATGCCCACG
>CAUAHS010000017.1 GCA_958428885.1 uncultured Eubacteriales bacterium | reverse complement strand
CATCTGTGAGAGCGTGTACACGCCGCCGTCGAACTCGATCTGGGCGGAGGCGAGGAGCTTGGAGTACTCGGTGCACAGCGCGTTCTCCTTCTGCAGCTCGGGCACGATCTCGGGGGAGAAGGTGCGCATGTCTATCTCCTTGTTGAGGAAGACGAGGGAGCTGTACTTCTCCGCGAGCTGGGGCCTCCAGCGGGTGGAGACGAGGCTGCGGTTCCAGCGGTCGACGTACTCCTGCAGCTCGGGCAGGGCGGTGTCGGCATACTCCACCTCGGCGTCGTAGAACTTGTCGGCGGTGTTGATGTCGTGGCGGATGTGGGCGATGGTGAACATGGTGTCGAGGTCGGTGGTGTACTTGTCCACCTCGACGAATACGGCGTCGGCGGCCTCAAAGCTCTCGGCGGCGTCCAGCCTCGCGGCGGCGTCGGCGAGGAACTGCTTTGCGGCCTCTACATCGGGACGCTCATAGGGCATTTCCGGGAATTTCAGCATTTTACAGACTTACCTCCTGATATTCAGGCCCGTATTCAAGGGCCGTTTCTACGATTGCGGGGGGCTCCGACGGCTCCGCCTGGTTTATGGAGCGCATATAGGCGCCCGCGATGAGGGAGCCGGCGATGATGACGACCGAGACTATGGCCGTGACGATGTAGGGCTCCCAGTTGCGGTGGTGGTATATGCCGCAGTATTTGCCCTCGGTGTTGAAGTTGAGGGTCAGGATAAAGACCCCGTCGCTCCAGGTGGCGCGGAAACCGTCGCCTATGTCGGAGAACGTGCAGGGCTTTTTCTCTTTCGGCTCGCCGCAGGCGGCGACGATGCTGTCGTAGCTGTGCTCGGCGAGATTTCCGAGCGCGACCATCTTTTTGTGGAGCTTGCTCATTAACAGGCCTCCGTTTCGCATTTGAGTCTTCTCATTTTATACCTTTGCTTCCATTTTGTAAATCCCCGGTGTGCCCGAGCTATGGATAAACACTTAAAAAACCCGTCGAAAACGGTCGAAATTGTTCAAAAAGCCAGTTGCGCCGGGCGGTAAGATGTTGTATCATAGGAATGGTTTCTTTGCCGGCTGAGGCCGTTACTTTTGGGATTGGAGTGAGTGCCTTGCAGCTTCTTGAGCGCCGTATTGCGGAGGACGGGGTCGTCCTGCCCGGCGGTATTCTGAAGGTCGATGGTTTTCTGAACCACCTTATGGACCCCAAACTGTTTACCGAGATGGCGAAGGAGCTGTATCGCCTTTACGAGGGCGAAGGCGTCAACAAAATACTGACGATCGAAGCATCGGGCATCGGACTGGCCTGCATCACAGGTCAGGTTTTCGGGTGCCCTGTTTTGTTTGCCAAGAAGAACCGCACGCGCAACCTCTTCGGCGAGTTCTGGACGGCGACGGTCCACTCCTTCACCCACGGGGACACCAACACCATCCTCGTCTCCAAGGACTATCTCAGCCCCGAGGACAGGATACTCATAGTTGACGACTTCCTCGCCAACGGTGCCGCCCTGCACGGGCTCATATCGCTGGTGCGCCAGGCCGGAGCCACAGTCGTCGGCGCGGGCATCGCCATAGAAAAGGCCTTCCAGCCCGGCGGCGAGCTCATCCGCTCCGAGGGCGTCAGGGTCGAGTCCCTGGCCAGGATCAAGTCCATGTCGGACGACGGGGTCATCGAGTTCTGCTGAAAACCGCTTTCAACCGAATACAACAGTCGATATAAATTGGAAGATATGGTTCCGAGGTCTCTACCCGGCCGCCGTAAACGGCCGGACTATCGCAGCGGCACGGGGGCGCAGAACGCCTCCGGGCACGTTTTGCGCGGAGACCGGGCGGTTTCCGCATTTTTTGTTCTTTAGGCTCACGCCTTTAGATAAACACTTTTTTATGGAGGAGAAAAAATGAAGAAGTTTCTTGCGCTTCTGCTTGCACTTGTGATGGTCTTCGCTCTCGCCGCCTGCGGTGAGGCCGAGACTACTGCCAGCGACGCCCCGGCGAGCGAGGCTCCCGAGGACGGCACCGTGAGCGAGGCTCCCGAGGGCGACGGCGCCGTCGCCGGCATCCCGCTCGATCAGATCAAGGTTGGTTTCATCTTCCTGCACGATGAGAACTCCACCTATGACCTCAACTTCATCAACGCCGCCAAGGCCGCCTGCGAGGCTCTGGGCCTGACCGAGGACCAGTACGTCCTGCGCACCAACGTCCCCGAGGGCCAGGAGTGCTACGACGCCGCTGCTGAGCTCGCCGACGACGGCTGCAACATCGTCTTCGCCGACAGCTTCGGCCACGAGGACTTCATGATCCAGGCCGCCCGCGAGTTCCCCGAGGTCCAGTTCTGCCACGCCACCGGCACCAAGGCTCACACCGAGGGTCTTGACAACTACCACAACGCCTTCGCTTCCATCTACGAGGGCCGCTACCTCGCCGGCATTGCCGCCGGCATGAAGCTCAACGAGATGATCGAGGCCGGCGAGATCACCGCCGACCAGGCCAAGATGGGCTATGTCGGCGCCTTCACCTACGCCGAGGTCATTTCCGGCTACACCAGCTTCTACCTGGGCGCCAAGAGCGTCTGCCCCAGCGTGACCATGGACGTCACCTTCACCGGTTCCTGGTACGACGAGACCGCTGAGAAGGAAGCCGCCAACAAGCTCATCGCCGAGGGCTGCGTCCTCGTGAGCCAGCACGCCGACTCCATGGGCGCCCCGACCGCCTGCGAAGAGGCCGGTGTCCCCAACGTCTCCTACAACGGCAGCACCCTCGACGCCTGCCCGAACACCTTCATCGTCTCCTCCCGCATTGACTGGGAGCCCTACTTCGAGTACATGATCAACTGTGTCGTCAACGGCGAGGCCATTGCCGCTGACTGGACCGGCACCCTGTCCACCGGCTCCGTCGTCCTCACCGACGTGAACGAGGCCGCTGCGGCCGAGGGCACCGCTGAGGCCATTGAGACCGCCAAGGCCGCTCTCGAGGACGGCAGCCTGCACGTCTTCGACGTCTCCACCTTCACCGTCGGCGGTGAGACCCTGACCAGCTACATGGCCGACGTCGACACCGATGCCGACTACACCCCCGACACCGAGGCCATAGTGGACGGCTACTTCTCCGAGAGCACCTTCCGCTCCGCCCCGTACTTCGACATCCAGATCGACGGCATCAACCTGCTCGACAGCGCTTTCTAATCTGAACTTTTCCGGCAGACTGCGGCACACAGCCGCAGTCTGCCCCCAAAGGACAGCGCAGTAATTTTATTTGCCGCGCTGTCCTTTGGGGCATTTTATGTTTAAGGAGTGACGCCCGTGGACGGCAAAACCGCAGCGGTACAGATGCGGAACATCACAAAGAGATTCGGCACCGTCGTGGCTAACGACAAGGTCTGGCTCGACATCTACCGGGGCGAGATCCTGGCGCTGCTCGGCGAGAACGGCAGCGGCAAGACCACGCTCATGAACATGCTCTCGGGCATCTACTACCCCGACGAGGGCCAGATATTCGTGGACGGGCGTGAGGTCTCGATCCGCTCGCCCAAGGACGCCTTCGACCTCGGCATAGGCATGATACACCAGCACTTCAAGCTGGTGGACGTGCTCTCCGCCGCCGAGAACATCATCCTCGGCCTGCCCGGCAAGGGGAGGCTCGACCTCAACAAAGTCGCGGAGAAGATAAAGTCCATCTGCGACGCCTACGGCTTCGAGGTCGACCCGAAAAAGAAGATCTACGACATGTCCGTCTCCGAAAAGCAGACGGTCGAGATCGTCAAGGTCCTCTACCGCGGTGCGGACATCCTCATCCTCGACGAGCCCACCGCCGTGCTCACGCCTCAGGAGACGGACAAACTCTTCGCCGTGCTGCGCAACATGCGTGACGACGGCAAGAGCGTGGTCATCATCACGCACAAGCTGCACGAGGTGGAGGAGCTCTCGGACCGCGTGGCCATACTCCGCCGGGGTCAGTTCGTGGGCGACATGCTGACGAAAAAGACCAACGCTGCGGAGATGACCAACATGATGGTCGGCCGCCCCGTGTCGCTCAACATCGAGCGCCCGGAGCCCAAGGACCCGCAGCCGAGGCTGGTTGTGGACAACCTCACCGTCCGCGACGAGGACGGCGTGCTCAAGCTCGACGGCGTGTCCTTCACGGCGAACTCCGGCGAGATACTGGGTGTGGCGGGCATCTCCGGCTGCGGCCAGAAGGAGCTGCTGGAGGCCATCGCCGGACTGCACCGCGCAGAGGGCGGCTCAATAAGCTACATCGACCCAGAGACCGGCGCTCACGAGGAGCTCATAGGCAAGGACCCCGCGGACATCAGCGACATGGGCGTGGCCCTCTCCTTTGTCCCCGAGGACAGGCTGGGCATGGGCCTTGTCGGGAACATGGACCTCACGGACAACATGATGCTCCGCTCCTTCCGCCGCACCAAGGGCATCTTCACGAACCGCAAGGCTCCGCATGACCTCGCGGAAAAGGTCGTCGAGGAGCTGGAGGTCAACACGCCGAGCGTCTCGACCCCCGTGCGCCGTCTCTCCGGCGGCAACGTGCAGAAGGTGCTGGTAGGCCGCGAGATAGCCTCCGCCCCCACCGTGCTGCTGACGGCCTATGCCGTCCGCGGTCTGGACATAAACTCTTCCTACACGATATACGACCTCATAAACAAGCAGAAGGAGCGCGGCGTCGCCGTCATCTATGTCGGCGAGGACCTCGACGTGCTCCTCGAGCTCTGCGACAGGATACTCGTCCTCTGCGGCGGCAAGGTCAGCGGCCTGGTAGAAGGCCGGGGCGCTACCAAGCGGAAGGTCGGCATGATGATGACAAGGCTGGGAGGTGCGAAGGACGATGAATAACAAAAACCGCGTGCCCTTCGTGCACATCTCAAAGCGTGCGGCCCTGCCCTGGTACAAGGCCTGGGCCATACGTGCGGCGGCCATCATCCTCGCACTCATCGTCTGCGCCGTCATAACCACGGTCTTTACCGGCGAGGACCCGCTTCAGGTCTACGCCGCGATGTTTGAGGGCGCCTTCGGCACGTCTCGCAGGACCTGGGTGCTGCTGCAAAACCTCGCTATACTGCTGTGCATCTCCCTCGCCGTCACGCCGGCGTTCAAGATGCGCTTTTGGAACATCGGCGCCGAGGGACAGGTCCTGGCCGGAGCCCTGGCCGTCGCCGCCTGCATGATACTCATCGGCGACTCCGTCCCCGGCTGGCTGCTCATCATCATCGAGGCAGTCGCGGGCATCGTCGCGGGCGCCGTCTGGGCCTTCATCCCCGCCTTTTTCAAGGCCAGGTGGAACACCAACGAGACCCTCTTCACCCTCATGATGAACTACGTCGCCACCCAGCTCGTGGCCTACTTCGTCATCATCTGGGAGGTCCCCAAGGGCGCAGGCAAGGTCGGCATCATCAACCAGAGCACCATGGCCGGCTGGCTGCCCCAGATAGGCACCAACAAATACCTCCTCAACGTCCTCATCGTCGCCGTCATAACGGTGCTCATGTACGTCTACCTCAAGTACAGCAAGCACGGCTATGAGATAAGCGTCGTCGGCGAGAGCGAGAGGACGGCGCGATACGTCGGCATAAAAGTCGACCGCGTCATAATGCGCACGCTGCTGCTCTCCGGCGCCATCTGCGGCATAGCGGGTCTCCTGCTCGTCGCCGGCACGGACCACACGATAACCACCACCCTCGCCGGAGGCCGGGGCTTCACGGCGGTCATGGTCTCCTGGCTCGCCAAGTTCAGTCCCGTGTTCATGGTGCTGACCAGCCTGCTGCTGGTGTTCCTTGAAAAAGGTGCGACCGAGATCTCCACCTCCTGCGGCCTCAACAGCTCCTTCTGCGACATCCTCACCGGCGTCATACTGTTCTTCATAATCGGCTCCGAGTTCTTTATAAGCTATCAGCTCCACTTCAGAAAGCGCGAGGGAAAGGAGGAGAAGGCCGGTGTTTGACTTTGTATCCTTTATCCCCAGGGCTGTCGCCCAGGGCATCCCGCTGCTCTACGGCAGCACGGGCGAGACGCTGACCGAGAAGTCCGGCAACCTCAACCTCGGTCTGCCCGGCGTCATGTACGTCGGCGCAATCTCCGGCGTCATTGGCTCCTTCCTGTACGAGCAGTCCGTGCCCGCCGAGGAGATGACCGCCTTCCTCGCCATCGGCATCCCCATGCTCTGCTGCCTGTTCGGCAGCCTGCTCATGGGTCTGCTCTACTGCTTCCTCACCGTAACGCTCCGGGCCAACCAGAACGTCACGGGTCTCGCCATGACCACCTTCGGCGTCGGCTTCGGCAACTTCTTCGGCGGCTCGCTCATCAAGCTCACGGGCAGCGAGGTGCCGAACATCGCCCTCTCCGCCACCAGCTCCTTCTTCAAGACGAGCCTGCCCTTTGCCGGGGACCTCGGCTGGTTCGGCCAGCTCTTCCTCTCCTACGGCATGCTGGCCTATCTCGCCATCATCATCGCGCTCTGCGCCTCCTACTACCTCAACCGCACCCGCCCGGGCCTCAACCTCCGTGCCGTTGGCGAGAGTCCCGCAACTGCCGACGCCGCGGGCATAAACGTCACCAGGTACAAGTACGGCGCCACCTGCATCGGCAGCATGATCGCCGGGCTCGGCGGCCTCTACTACGTCATGGACTACGCCAGCGGCGTCTGGTCCAACGACGCCTTCGGCGACCGCGGCTGGCTGGCCATCGCGCTCGTCATCTTCACGGTCTGGAGACCTGCGCTGAGCATCCTCGCCTCCATCCTCTTCGGCGGGCTGTACATCCTCTACCTGTACATCCCCTCCGGCATGAACCTCGCAACAAAGGAGCTCTACAAGATGCTCCCATACCTCGTGACCATCGCCGTGCTGATAATTTCCTCGCTCAGGAAAAAGAGAGAAAACGATCCCCCGGCCAACCTCGGCCTTGCATATTTCAGGGAGGAAAGATGACCGAAAAGCTCGCCCGCTATGCATTGGGCGAGCTTTTTTGGTACAAAGCAGCATATGAGTTTTATTGACTTTTAGCACAAAAAAGTGTTATAGTAGTAGATAATTTCGATGCCCTTTGACGGGTAGTTCGTACATTGAAAGGCGGAATCGGAAAGAATGTTCAAGATAGCTGAAAAGTACCCTCTCAATACGTCAAAGACCATATTTCGCGTCAGTATTGAGGCGCCTCTTATAGCGAAGAGCGCGCAGCCCGGCCAGTTTGCGATATTCAGACTCGACGAGTTCGGCGAGCGTTTCCCGCTCACCATCGCGGACTATGACCCCGAGGTCGGCACGGTCTCCTTCAACTTCCAGCCGGCGGGCAAGAGCACGCAGATGTTCTCGCTCATGGAGCCCGGCGACTACATTGCCGACATCGTCGGTCCCCTCGGCCGCCCCGCTGAAATAGACCCCAACGCCAAGCGCGTCTGCGTGGTCGGCGGCGGCACCGGCTGCGCCATCAACTACCCCGTCGCCAAGGAGCTCAAGCGCCTCGGCATCGGCGTGGACATGATCTGCGGCTTCCGCAGCAAGGACATCGTCATCATGGAGGACGAGTTCCGTGCCGCCTGCGACAACCTCTACATATGCACCGACGACGGCACCTACGGCGAAGCCGGCTTCGTCACCAACAAGCTCAAGGCCCTGCTCGAGTCCGGCGTGCAGTACGACAGCGTGCTCACCTGCGGACCTGTCATCATGATGAAGTACGTCGCCGAGGTCACCCGTCCCTACGGTCTCAAGACCAACGCCAGCCTGAACCCCATCATGATAGACGGCACCGGCATGTGCGGCGGCTGCCGCCTCACCGTCGGCGGTGAGCGCAAGTTCGCCTGCGTTGACGGTCCTGAGTTCGACGCCCACCTTGTCGACTGGGACAGCCTGCTGGAGCGCAACAACTTCTACCTCCAGGAAGAGGCGGACCAGAACGAGCACATCTGCCGCATCACCGGCGGCGTTCGCCGCGGCGAGTACAAGCCCTCGGCTCCCGAGGCCGACGAGAACCCCGCCAAGCGCATGACCAAGCACCCCATGCCGGAGCAGGACCCCGTCGTCCGCGCCAAGAACTTCAACGAGGTCGCGCTCGGATACAGCGCCGAGGTCGCCCGTCAGGAGGCAATGCGCTGCCTGACCTGCAAGGACCCCCAGTGCGTCAAGGGCTGCCCGGTCAACGTCCGCATCCCGGACTTCATCGCCAAGGTCAAGGTCGGCGACTTTGAGGCCGGATACGAGGTCATCGCCTCCACCAACTCCCTCGCTGCCGTCTGCGGTCGTGTCTGTCCGCAGGAGCGCCAGTGCGAGAGCAAGTGCATCCGCGGCATAAAGGGCGAGCCCGTCGCCATCGGCCGCCTGGAGCGTTTCGTCGCCGACTTCCACCTCGAGCACGGCGCCCCCGTCGAGGAGGCCAAGGTGGAATCCAACGGCCACAAGGTCGCGGTCATCGGCTCCGGCCCGAGCGGCCTCTCCTGCGCCGGCGACCTCGTCAAGAAGGGCTACGACGTCACGGTCTTTGAGGCTCTGCACAAGTGCGGCGGCGTCCTGGCCTACGGCATCCCCGAGTTCCGTCTGCCCAAGAGCATAGTCGACCGCGAGGTCAAGAACCTCGAGCGCCAGGGCGTCAAGTTCGTCAACGACTGCATCATCGGCCGCACCATGCCGCTCGACACTCTGCTCGAGGAGGGCTATGAGGCCGTGTTCATCGGCTCCGGCGCCGGTCTGCCCCAGTTCATGAACATCCCGGGCGAGAACCTGCTCGGCGTCTACTCCGCCAACGAGTACCTCACCCGTATCAACCTGATGAAGGCCTATCGCAGCGATTACGATACGCCGATAAAGAACAACGCCAAGCGCATTGCCGTCATCGGCGGCGGCAACGTGGCTATGGACGCTGCTCGCTGTGCCAAGCGCATGGGCGCGGACGAGGTGTTCATCGTCTACCGCCGCGGTCGTGACGAGCTGCCTGCCAGGGCCGAAGAAGTCCACCACGCCGAGGAAGAGGGCATTGAATTCAAGCTCCTGAACAACCCCGTCGAGATCCTTGGCGACGCGGACAAGCACGTTGTGGGCCTCAAGTGCGTGAAGATGCGCCTTGGCGAGCCCGACGCCTCCGGCAGGCGCAGTGTCTCCCCCATCGAGGGCAGTGAGTTCGTCATTGTGGCGGACGCCGTCATCGTGGCCATCGGCACCACGCCGAACCCGCTGCTGCGCAGCACCACCCCGGGCCTTGAGAGCAACCGCAAGGGCTGCCTCGTCGTGAACGAGGACACCCTGGAGACCTCCCGCAAGGGCGTGTTCGCCGGCGGCGACGCCGTCACCGGTGCGGCCACCGTCATCCTCGCCATGGGCGCCGGCAAGCAGGGCGCTGCCTCCATCGACGAGTACATAATGGGCAAATAAGCCGCAAAAACCAATAATAAAGGCCCCCGGTCAGGTGACCGGGGGCTATTTGCGCCTGTTATCATTCAAAGATGTACACCCGCAGCTCGTAGGGGCGGGCGGTGAAGCTGTTGTTGATGACGAGGTTCATCTCATAGTTCTTGAGCACCAGCCGCCCGGAGAGGAGGTCAAAACCCTCCGGCGCGGTGAAATACGTCTCCTTGTCCGCGAAGGAGCAGATGACGAGCAGCCGCCGGCCGCCGCTCTCGCGGGAGTAGACGTAGAAGTTCGGGCTCTGTTTGAGGTGTTCCTTGTACTCGCCGTCCATGACCAGGGGCTCGCTCTTGCGGAAGGCGATGAGCTCGCGGTAGAAGTTGAGCAGGGAGTCCGGGTCCTTTTCCTCGACAGCGACGTTTACGTCGCGGTAGTTCTCGTTCAAGTAGAACCAGGGGCGGGTCTCGGAGAAGCCGGCCCAGGGACCGCCCGTCCACTGCATGGGCGTGCGTGCCGAATCCCGGCAGGACTTCTGAGCCATGGTCAGCACCGCCTGCTGGGGCAGGATCTTCGAGGCGATGCGGCAGTTATTTTTGAGCATGACGTCCACATACATGTCGAGCCGGGGCAGGCGCAGGTTCGTCATGCCGATCTCCTGGCCCTGATAGACAAAGGGCGTGCCCTGCTGGAGCATATAGCAGGCTGCGAGCATCTTGCCGGACTCGGTGCGCCAGCGCTCGCTGCCGTAGCGGCTGATGACGCGCGGGTGGTCGTGGTTCTCGAGGTAGAGCGCGTTCCAGGCCTTGCCCGCGAGCTTCTCCTGCCAGTCGGAGAAGGCGCGCTTGAGCTTCTTGAGGCTGAAGGGCCGCTGGATGAAGTCCGTCATGATGCAGTCGGCCTCCATGTGCGCAAAGCCGAACATGAGGTCGAGCTCACCGGACTCGAGATAGGGCAGGGCCTCCTCCGGCTTCATGCGCGTGCCCTCGCCGAGGAGCATGCAGTCGTAATCGCTGACCGCCTCGCGGTATTCGCGCAGATAGTCGTGGATGTGAGGGCCGTTCATGTACTTGGACATGCCCGTCGCCGCCGGGAGCTTGGGAAAGGCGTCCGGCAGGCCGGGGGTCTTGGAGATGAAGGTGATGACGTCCTCGCGGAAGCCGTCCACGCCCATGTCCAGCCAGAAGCGCATGATGCTCTTGACCTCCTCGCGCACGGTGGGGTTGTCGTGGTTGAGGTCGGGCTGCTTCTTGGCGAAGATGTGGAGGTAATACTCCCCGCTCTGGGGGTCGAGCTCCCAGGCGCCGCCCTCGAAGAGGCTGTCCCAGTTGTTGGGCGGTTTCATCCCGCCCGAGCGCGTGCGCCGGCCCGGCCGCCAGAAATAGTAGTTCCGGTACGGGCTGTGGATGTCCCGGCTCTGCTTGAACCACTCGTGCTCGTCGGAGGTGTGGTTCACCACGAGGTCCATGAACACGCGCATCCCGCGCTCGTGCGCGCCGTCGAGGACCTCCTTGAAGACCTCGAGGTCGCCGTATTCGGGGTTTATGTTCTTGTAATCCGCCACGTCGTAGCCGAAATCGGCGTTTGGCGAGGGGTAGAGGGGCGAAAACCAGATGGCGTCCACGCCGAGGCTCTTGATATAGTCGAGCTTCGACAAAACGCCCCAGAGGTCGCCTATGCCGTCCCCGTTCCCGTCGCAGAAACTCCTCGGCCAGATCTGGTAGACGACCATGGACTTGTACCAATCGTTCTTAGCCATAGCATCAGCCTCCAAGCAGAGTATACCAGAGCCTCCGCCCGTTTACCAGCCCCAAATAGAGCGCCGTCACCTGCGGGCTCTGCGCCGGAGCACAACGGCCATGACGCTGCCGCCGATGAGCACCGCACAGCCGAGGACGATGAGGGCCAGACCGAAGACATGGCTTTTATCGTGGGCAATATCGTAATAGACGCTTCCGGGGGCGTCGAACTGCCAACTGACCCCGCCGTCCGCGAGTATGGAGCGCAGGCGTTCGCTGCTGCGGACCGCCGAACTGTACAAAAACACGCCCATGCCGCCCATGAACAGCCCTGCCAGAGCGAGGTACACCCCTGCGAGCCAGCCCCATCGCCCGGCAGCACCGCGCAAAACACCAGGGAGCCCGTCCGCCCGGTCTCCCGACGCCTCACGAGCCTCCTCCGACCCGTCCTCCGAGAGCAGCCAGTCCACGCTGACGCCAAGCGCCGCAGCCAGCGCTGCGAGCTTCGCCGTCTCCGGCTGCGATTCGCCCGTCTCCCACTTGCTGACCGCCTGCCTCGAGAGGCCCAGCTTCGCCGCAAGCGCCTCCTGCGAGAGCCCGGCTCGTTTTCTGGAACAGAGTATCTTTTCCGACAGCTTCAAGGCCGCTCCCCCCCCCTTTCACTGCCCTCAGCATAACATTTCAGGCCGCAAATGACAAGCAACCGTGGGCTTGAATCTCCGCCGCCCACGGTTGCTTTACGGTTGCTGTGCCGCTTTTATGTCACTTTGCGTACATCATGCCGATTATTCGGTTCGAGAGCCGCCTCGGGAGGAGCTTTGCTGCTGCGGCGGCTGCCTTGTAGGGGAGGCCGAGGGCGATGAGGGGACGGCTGTTCTTGCGCAGGGCCGTTTTGGCGATGAAGGCGCCGGCGGCTTCCGGGCTCATGCCCGTCTCCTCATCGTGCTCCATCCTGGCAACGCTCCTGGCCACACGACCACCGTAGGCGTCCTCACGCAGCGTCTTTTTCCGGTTGGAGGTGAAGCCCGAGGAGATATCTCCCGGCATTACGGCGCAGACGCTGATGCCGAAAGGCCGCACCTCGTTTTGCAGCGCCAGCACGTAGGCGTTTATCGCAGCCTTCGAGACCGAGTACCAGAGCTGGAATGGGATGGGCAATATGCCCGCTATGGAGCTCATGCACACGATGCGCCCGCCGCCCTGAGCGCGCATGACGGGTATGACCGCCCTTGCCGCCCTGTCGGCGCCGTAGAGATTCAGCTCCAGCTGTGCGTGCGCATCCTCCGGGTTCGTGTACTCCGCAGCGCCCGAAATGCCGAAGCCCGCGTTGCACACAAGAATGTCTATCCGCCCCTCACGCCTCTCGACCTCGGCCACGGCGGCAAGAACGCTCGCCTCGTCGGTCATGTCGGCCGTCAGGTGCTCAACGCCCGGCGTGTTCTCCCTGGCATGCCTCGAAAGTTCATAGACCTTGCAGCCGGCCTTTGCAAGCGACATTGCCGTGCAGCGGCCTATGCCGCCCGAGCCGCCTGTGACTATTGCAATTTCACGCTCTTTCATCTTTGCCCAAGACCTCCGCTATGATGTCCATCGCCTCGTCCAACAGCGCCTCGGTGTGCGTGGCCATGCAGCTGACTCGCAGCAGGCACTCGCCCGGCGCAGCAGCGGGCGGCAGGACTGGATTTACGTACACGCCCGCGTCGTAGAGCCGCTTGGCGCTGACGAGGGTGTGCTCCATCTCGTATGTGTAGATGGGGATTATCGGCGTCTCCGATTCGATTATTCTCAGGCCTCTGGCCTTCAGCCCGGCTCTTGCATAGGACGCCAGCTCGCTTAGACGTTTCGGGAGCTCCGGATGTTCCTCCAAAAGCCGCAGAGCCGCAAGCGCCGCAGCGCAGTTCGAGGGCGGGATGGAAGCCGAGAAGATGAAAGGTCTCGAGTTGTGGCGCACATAGTCGCAGACGAGCTCGGATGCCGCCATATAGCCGCCGAGGCTGGCAAGCGACTTGGAAAAGGTGCCCATGATCACGTCGACCCTGTCCTCGAGCCCGAAGTGGCTGGCCGTACCGCGCCCACCCTCGCCTATCACACCGAGACCGTGGGCGTCGTCCACCATGACCCGGGCGCCGTACTTTTCCGACAAGTCGCAGATCTCAGGCAGCTTTGCGATGTCTCCGCCCATGGAAAACACGCCGTCGGTGACGATGAGGCAGCCCGCGGACTCCGGCACGGCCTTCAGCTTGGCCTCAAGGTCGTCCATGTCCGCGTGGCGATAGCGGAGCATTTTTCCGAAGGATAGGCGGCAGCCGTCGTAGATGCTGGCGTGGTTCTCGCGGTCGCAGATGACGTAGTCGCCGCGTCCGACGAGGGCGCTTATGATGCCGAGGTTGGACTGGAAGCCCGTCGAGAAGGTGACGGCGCCGTCCTTGTGGACGAAGTCGGCCAGCTCGCGCTCCAGCTCGAGGTGGAGCCGGAGCGTGCCGTTCAAAAAGCGCGAGCCTGAGCAGCCGGTGCCGTATTCCGCGAGCGCAGCCTCAGCCGCGGCGATCACCTCCGGCGCCGCCGTGAGGCCCAGGTAGTTGTTGGAGCCGAGCATGATGCGGCGCTTGCCCTCCATGACGACCTCGGTGTCCTGCCTCGACTCGAGCGCGTGAAAATAGGGGTAGATGCCCCTCTCCCGGCACTCGCGCGCCGTGGTATATGCGGCGCACTTAGCAAACAGATCCATATGTGCCTCCAGATACTTAAAATATTTTAATTAAAAAGTTTTAAGCATTATACATCCGGGAGGCGTGTATGTCAAGGCGTGCCCCGCACTGCGCGCTTAAGCGCGCGTTTGAAAGTTTCGTCCACCTTTTCAAAGGTGGTGGAGTCCAGAGGC
>CAUAHS010000016.1 GCA_958428885.1 uncultured Eubacteriales bacterium | reverse complement strand
GCTGGTCGAGGGCCGGAGGATACTCCTCATCGACGACATCATCACGACCGGCGCAACGGTCTCCGAGTGCGCCAGGACGCTGGGTCTGGCGGGAGCCGAGAGCGTCGTGTGTGCGGCCCTTGCCAGGGTCGAATAAACCCGCCCGAAGTGGTCTATGATTACGGTAGCGTGGGCAGAATGCTCCGAACCCGCCCTGTGGGGCGGCTGCCCTAGCTAAGACTGGAAAGGTGCGTAAGCTATGCTGATATTTGAACGGGATATAGCCCTCGACATGGGAACAACAGGCGTGCTGCTCTACTCAAGGGGCAAGGGCGTCCAGATCCGCGAGCCGACCATCGTGGCGGTGGACAAGTTCACGGGACGGCTGCTCAAGGTGGGCCATGACGCGCAGAAGATGCTGGGGCGTACGCCTGCGAGCATAGTCCCCATCCAGCCCATCATGGACGGCGTCATCTCGGACTACGACATGACCGTCGCCATGCTCAAGGAGCTCATCGGCAGAGTCACCAGCTTCAGCCTCTTCAAGCCGAGGGTGCTCGTCTGCGTGCCGGGCAGCATCACGGGCGTGGAGGAGCGCGCGGTCATAGACGCGGTGGTAGAGGCCGGTGCGCGCAAGGTCTACCTCGTGGAGAGCGCGGTCGCCACGGCCTACGGCGCTGGCATCGACGTCTCCAAACCGGACGGCCACCTCATAATCGACATCGGCGGCGGCACGACGGAGACGGCGGTCGTCTCCCTCGGCGGGGTGGCCGAGTGCGAGTCCATAAAGGTCGCGGGCGGCAGCTTTGACGACGCGATAATCCGCTACGTACGGCGGCGCTACAACGTCCTCATCGGCGCCAAGACGGCCGAGGAGGTCAAGATCAACATAGGCTGCGTCGTGCCGAAGCCCGAGGTCGGCATCGAGGAGGTCAAGGGCAGGGACCTGGTCACGGGCCTGCCCAAGATGGTCAAGCTCAGCTCCACGGAGCTGGCAGAGGTCCTGCTCGAGCCCGCGCGCGAGATCCTCGAGAGCATCCACTACGTCCTCGAGCGCACCCCGCCCGAGCTGGTGGCGGACATCTCGCAAAACGGCATCGTCATGTCCGGCGGCGGCAGCCTCATATACGGCATCGACATGCTCGTCGAGCACGACACAAAGCTGCGCACCGTGGTCGTGGACGACCCCATCTCCTGCGCCGCCTACGGTGCGGGCAAGATGCTCCTGCGCCTCAACGAACTGCCCGAGGGCATGGTGAACTTCGCCCGCAAGCGCCAGCTGCAAAACTGAACCGAGCAAACAATAAGCGGAGCCGAAACCGGCTCCGCTTTTTTGCCGACCATGACGGCTTGACGCACTCGGGCACGCCATTACTGCCGTATATGCTGGAATATTCCAGAAATACATAACTATAAGGGATATAACAGCTGCAAAATATTATAAATATTTTTGCGAAAGCGGACCTGCGGATGTTAAAATAGTACCGGTGGTCGTGCCCCGAACAGCGATATATTCCGGAGGACACAGACGGTTGATAACTCCAGGAACGCCATGGCTTTCGTTCGCTTTGCCCGCAAAGTCTGTGCGGCAGGAAATGAAGGGATGGTCGTTGAAGGAAAGGATCTTTACAAGAAACTTCTGCTTTGCGTTTTTGGCGCTGTTCTTTTGCTCCATGGTCATGTATATGCTCATGAGCACGCTGACGCAGGCAGTTTCGGATTCCGGCGCAGGTGCGGCCCTGGGCGGACTCGTGACCGGCATGTATGTTTCTGCTCTCCTTAGGCTATGCGGCGGTGATGTCCTTTTACCGGCTCTACGCCGAGGAAACCGGGCTGAAACGCGAGTTTTCCGGTTTCTTTCTGATATATGCGGCCATCCTGCTGCTCTCAAGGCCCCTGGCGGGCAAGCTCCAGGACAGGCTCGGGGACAATCTGCTACACAGGTATAGCCTTGCAGGCGCTGGGTCTGCTGTCACTTGCGCTGAGGCCCGGTATGCTCACGATCGTCTTTTCCGCCTTTGGCTGTGCGCCGGGCTACGGCACACTCAACTCCGGCTGCAACGCCATAGCGTGCCGCATTGCGCCGAAGGACCGCAGTTCCTACGCAGTGGCCACGTTTTGGGTGTTTTGCGACGGCGGCATGGGCATTGGTCCCGTCGCACTGGGTGCGATAGCCGCCGGCAGCAGGGCTGGCTCAGGGACAAGGCAGAATAAAAAAGCGGCTCGTACGAGCCGCTTTTTATTGTATTCGCTTACTCCTTCTCGAAGGCGTCCTTGCCCATGCCGCAGACGGGGCAGACCCAATCTTCGGGGACGTCTTCCCAGGGGGTGCCGGGGGCGACGCCGTTATCGGGATCGCCAACGGCGGGGTCGTACTCATAGCCGCAAACGCAAACGTACTTGTCCATTATATTAGCTCCCTTCGTATTATCAGAGATTTTGCATGGTTCGTGGATTTCCACAATCGATAGAGCGCATTATTTTGGCCATAACAAATAAGGCAGCCGCGTGGCATACTTTATTGGACGGCCAGTATTTTAAATATACTATAACCCACACAGTGTGTCAAGCAGCTTTGCATGCAGATGATATTCAATACTACACATCTTTGACGACTATTCACTCTACAACATCTATTCCGTAATAAGCGCACTTGCTTTTTAGATTAGTATAATATATGTACCATTGCGGAATGCTAATATGAGACGATAATCGGGAACAGCATTTTGAGCACGGGCGATACCTTCCTTGGACCTGAAATGCATGGGCGGGTATATGCGCCGAACAGCATCCCTTTTTTTCGTGATAGCAAGATCCACTATGCGTTAAATAAACCGTATAAGATCCATATTCCTGATTTTCTATGTTATCGCGAGGCAATCCATTAATAAAAGTGATATTTTGAGGGACATTTGCTACTTCACGTATGGTCTTTCCACCTAAGTAATTCAAAAATGATTCCTTTTCTGCCTGCTTTGCCTGTATTAACTTCTGAGCTTGCTCTTCTTTTTCATAGTTCATCTTTTTTGTGCCTCTGATTATTACATAAAATATTATAAGTAGGCAAGCAAACTCACATATTATTAAGGCTACTGGTATCCACTCTTTATTTTCACTTTGCGAATTAAGAAACAAATACCAATAATTAACATAATCAGGAAATGTTCTAGTTAAAGTATAGGACACTCGAAAATCGGCATAAGCACCTGCATTTTTCCTCCCACCTTGCTCATCTACATGCACAATATTGTAAAAATTTAAATTTCGTTTCCAGTTTTGATCATCTGAATAAGCAATGCTATCACTTGTAGTCTCTCCTACATCACTAATGCCATCATGTTCAATTATACGTGATGTGATTGTGAATGGTTCGGATACACATAGTTCAACTATTTCTCCCGAGGAAAAGTGCGTGCCATTTAAGAGATGAATATATGACCGCTCATTACCTACTGAGCCGCTGCCGCCTATATATTCTTCGTCACATTCAATCTTTACAGCAACTACGCCATCAATAGGATATGAAACAAGATATCTATTGGCATATTGTTCATAAATTTTATCCATTATAATTGGAATTATCAAAAGAACGGCGATTGTAGCAGCTGTTGCCTTCCAACCTACGAGGCCTTTATTGAAATAGGAAAGAAAATTATGAAAACCAAACGCTAACATTATGACGAATGGGGCAATTAAAAGGTAAAGGAACATCTTGGTTATAACATCTAGCAAAATCATGTCCCAGACTAAAATCAAAAAGATTATACCGGCAATTCCTGATATAATGGGCCAAATGGCATTTTCACTTTTTTTATTGTCATTCATACTGTGTGTACCTCTTCGAAATCGCTACAACATATGATTTGCTGACGCTTATTAATAGTTTGAAGATATTTGTTATTATATCATCAAATAATAGAATATTCCATATAAGCCCATATAATCTTATTGTTTAACATGATACTTACTCACAACAAAAAGAGAGGGAACCGGTTTCCCGATTCCCTCTCGAAAAGTGCTTCTTTATCTGATTTAGCTCAGCCGAAGTAACGCTCCAGCAGGCCCTTGAAAGCCTTGCCGTGACGGGCCTCGTCGCGGGCCATCTCGTGGACGGTGTCGTGGATGGCGTCGAGATTCAGCTGCTTGGCCAGCTTGGCCAGCTCAAACTTGCCGGCGGTGGCGCCGTTCTCGGCCTCAACGCGCATCTCGAGGTTCTTCTTGGTGGAGTCGGTCACGACCTCGCCGAGGAGCTCGGCGAACTTGGCGGCGTGCTCGGCCTCCTCCCAGGCGGCCTTCTCCCAGTACAGGCCGATCTCGGGGTAGCCCTCGCGGTGGGCGACACGGGCCATGGCCAGGTACATGCCGACCTCGGAGCACTCGCCCTCAAAATTCATGCGGAGACCGGAGATTATCTCTTCGGGCGCACCCTGCGCAACGCCGACAACGTGCTCGGCGGCCCAGGACATCTCGCCCGCTTCAACCTTCTTGAACTTCTCGGCCGGAGCCTTGCACTGCGGGCACTTCTCCGGAGGAGTGTCGCCCTCGTGAACGTAACCACAAACGCTGCAGATCCACTTTGCCATGATGTTTTTCCTCCCGTAATTTTTATAGTTGTTTTTTGAAAATGTCTTATGTAAAAAACGGCTTAGACGGCCGTTTTTTGCCCGTTAAGGCAGCCTTGGCAGGTGCCGGAGAAGCTCAGGGAGTGCCCCGTTACCGTACCGCCCGTCTCGCGCTCGACCTCCTTGTCCAGCGCGTTGAGGCAGGGGGAGCAGACGTCCAGCACCCGGCCGCATTCGGAGCAGATGAAGTGCGCGTGCGGACGGGTGTCCGCGTCGTAACGCTCCTGGCCCGCGACGGTGCCGACGCTGACTGCGTCCCCGTCACGTATGAACATCGCCAGATTCCGATACACCGTGCCGAGGCTCAGATCCGGGAACTCCGGTTTAAGCCTAGCGTAGAGCATCTCGGCGCTCGGGTGCTCCGTCGTGTTCCGCAGGGCTTCAAGTATAGCTTCTCGCTTTTTGCTGTACTTGCGCGCCTCCATTGTTACCTCCAAAACAATAATAATTCTTATTACGATGTGATAATACCACAGCCTTTGCGATTTGTAAAGACCTATTTTGAATTTTCCTCAGATTTTTTTGGGACCTGTGCGCGGCGGAGATTGGAGGAGATATCGGCGAGTGCGGCGGCGGCTTCCATATCGCAGCGGCGGGCCATGTCGGCGAGGGAGACCATGCCGACGAGCTTGCCGCCCTCGACGACGGGCAGGCGGCGGACCTGATCACCGCGCATGAGGCGTGCGGCCTCGGCCACGTCGGCGCCGGGCGAGGCGGTGACCACGCCCCGGCTCATTATCTCGCGTATCTCCAGCGTCTTGGGGTCGGCACCGGCGGCAACGCAGCGGAGCACGATGTCTCGGTCCGTGAGTATGCCGCGCAGGCGGCCGTTGTCGTCGGTGACGGGCAGGGCGCCGAGGTTCATGCGCTTCAAAAGCCGAGCCGCGGCGATGACCGGCTCCTTTTGGCCTATGGTCACGACCCTGCCTGACATTATATCGGATACCTTCATTATAAAAAACACCTCCCGGTACGTTCTAACAGGATTCTTGACGTGCCGGGAGGCAAATATTCAATTTTCCGCCACAAGTTTCAAAAGCGCGGGACCTACGGCGTCGGCGTAGAGCCGTACAGCTGTCAGAGCCTCCTGAAGGGTGTTCCCGCTCGAGCCTACCTCGAGGATCATGGAGCCTGTGGTGAGCTGCTGGTTGTACCGCTCCTTTGTCACGGAGATGGGACGCGCCAGAGTTGGGTACTTCGCGTTCACCGCCTGCTGGAGATAGAGCGCCAGGCGGAGGTTCTGCTCCCAGTTCGGGTGCGAGAGGCCGCCCTCGCCGGTGCCGACCAGCATCATGAGCTGGGACGAGGTCTGCCCGTCCAGCTCGGCCATGGTCTTGTACGTCACGTCCCCGTCGCCCAGCGCATCTCGGTGGAGGTCGATGACGACCGCAATGTCCGGGTACTTGGCGAGGTATTCCTCCACCGCCGCCCCGGAGCGGGAATAGGAGCCGGTGTAGCTGGGGTAGTCGTATATCTCGCGGTCATGCAGTACAGAGAGCCCCTGCGCCTCGAGCGCCGAGGCCAGCTCATCGCCGACGCGCACAACATTATAATTGAGGTCCTCCGTCCGGTAGCTGTCGGACTCCTCGTACTGGTTGTACCTGTCCGGGGTGTAGGCCTCGCTGCCGTGGGTGTGAACGATCAGTATCTGCGGTCCCTCGGCGGGCAGGACCTGCGTGGGCCCGAGCTTTACCAGCTCGCCGACGTCGATATCATAGCTGGTGGAGTTCTTTATGGAGAGCCCGCTGTAAATCGTCGTCTCCACGATGTTCCCGTCCTCCACCCCCTCGGCGACCGGCTCGGGCGTCTCCTCGGGCACCGGCGTGGGCGTGAGGCTGTCAAGGACGATGGAGGGGTAGGCCGGGTCCGACGCGGCGGAGCTTTCCGCCGGCTCCGTCTCGCGCGGGCCAAGCTCGAGGTCTATGCTCGCGGACACCATCTGCCCGCTGAGCGCCTCGCCCAGCTTTGCTGCCAGCGCCTCACCGGCTCCGCCTGAGAGCAGCGCCCGCGCACCGAGCAGCAGTACGCCCGCCGCCGCCAGCTTCTTTGCCCAGCCCATGCCGTCACCCCCTTCAGGAAATATGTTATGCCCCGCCCGTCCCAAAGATACCGCAACGCTCCGGCCTTGCTACGAAACAAAATTTGTGGTATATTATTCCGACGCATCGCGCGAAGATAGACATAATACGTCGAATCCTGACGGAAGGGAAGGCACAAAAATGGTCCATGTTTACAAGCCCCGCGGGGTCTGCTCCAGCGAAATGCGGGTGGAGGTCGAGGACGGCATAATCCGGAAAGTAGAGGTAAAAGGGGGATGCAGCGGCAATTTGCAGGGCATTTCCAAGCTCGTGGTGGGGATGGACGCCCATGAGGCGATCTCCCGCATGGAGGGCATCCGCTGCGGTATGAAGCCCACTTCTTGTCCCGATCAGCTATCAAAAGCGCTTCGGGAGTGCCTCGAAAAAGCTGCAAATTGATTTACATAATATCTCGAAATAATTACAAAGGTAACAAAATTCGAGGTTTTTGTCACCCGAACTTGCGAAATTGCAAAAAAATTTAAGTCGATTTCCGTCGAAAGGAAAAAGTTCGGCAAGAAGCACAACACAAGATATAGACGAAAACGACGAAATTCGTCCAAATAAGCCATATAATGTGGTGGGCTTGTCTACAATAATTAAATTTGCGAAACTCAGTTTATGCAAAATGCCGATTGAATTTACCCTGCATTTTTGACTATAATTATTGCAGGAATCGGTTTTTGATGTCCGCGTGCCCGTTTCGGCGGGCGCAAGGAGAATAAACTGAGGTGCAAGATGGCCAAAAGAACAAAAAACAATATCATAGTACTCATAGCGCTGGCTGTGCTGTGCCTGACGGCGAGCGGTTCCTTCTGGACCGGCGGACAAGCCGATGCGGTGTACTCGCCTCCCGCGTGGGACCTGCCCGGCTTTGAGGCGGACGACGCCGCAGAGCCGTCCGAGCCCATTGCGGAGCCGACCGAGCCGGCCGTGGAAGACTACGGCGGCACTCTCACCGCCCTCTACATAAACGGCGCTTACAGCACTGAATGCCGCATCATCGACGGCAAGGTGCGTATGACGCTTGAGGAGTTTGCAAAGGTCACAGGCCTGGCCTATTCGTCCGGCGTCCTGGACGGCATACAGCTGAACCTCGCCGAGAACGGGGAATACGTCGAGGTCAACGGCCGCTTCCTCTACCTGGAGGGCGGACTGCTGGTCATAGACGGCGTGGAGCTCTGGCCCGTGAGTGAGCTCTGCCGCATCTTCAGCTTCACCGCCGCCTGGGACAGCGACACCGCCAGCGTGAACATCGACACGACGCAAAAGCAGCTTCTCGCCTCCGGGGAGAGCTTCTACTCCGAGGAGGACGTCTACTGGCTCGCGCGGATAATCCACGCTGAGAGCGGCAACCAGCCGCTTGAGGGCATGCTGGGCGTGGGCGACGTGGTCATGAACCGCGTGGCATCAGCGGCTTTCCCGAACACGGTCAAGGAGGTCATCTTCGACTCGCGCTACGGCGTGCAGTTCTCGCCCGTGGAGACGGGCAGCATCTACTCCGAGCCGAGCGAGGAGTGCGTCATCGCCGCCAAGATCTGTCTCGAGGGCTACGACATAGTCGGGGGAGCGCTCTACTTTGTGAACCCGGACATAGGCGTGTCCAGCTGGTTCCGGCAGACGCGGACCTTCGTCACGAGCATAGGCGACCACGACTTCTACGCGTGATTGTAATTTATTGCGCGGCATGATATAATACCGGGCGCACATCGTGCGTCCGGTATTGTTTTGAGGTGATTTTGATGGAAAATATCCTGCGCTCCGGCTTTGCCGAGCTGGGCATCGCCGCGCCGGAGGCGGCTTATGCGCGTTTTCGCACATACTATGAGCGGATGACGGAGGTCGGCTCCGTCATGAACCTCACGGCCATAGAGGGCGAGGGTCCCGTGGCCAGGCTGCACTTTCTCGACAGTGCGGCGCTCTTGAACTACGCGGATTTCGCGGGAGCGCGCGTTGTGGACGTGGGCACGGGAGCTGGTTTTCCCGGCCTGCCCCTGGCCATACTGCGTCAGGATGCGGATTTCACACTGCTCGACAGCCAGCAGAAGCGCATAGACTTCATCGCGGAGACGGCGGAGCTGCTGGGGCTTGAAAACACGCACTGCGAGGCAATGCGGGCTGAGGAGGCCCCACCGGAGTACCGAGAGGGCTTCGACATCGCGGTGAGCCGGGCTGTCGCAAGGCTGAACGTGCTCTGTGAGCTCTGCCTGCCCTTTGTGCGGGTAGGCGGGAGTTTCGTCTCCATGAAGGCGTCAGACTGCGCCGAGGAGGTCGCCGAGGCGGCCAAGGCGATCAAGACCCTGGGCGGTTCGGCGCCCGAGATAAAGACGTACACCATCCCCGGCACGGACGTGACCCGGGCTGCGGTGATAATAAAAAAGACGGCGCCCACGCCCGCAAAATACCCCAGGCGCTGGGCAAGAATTTCCAAGCAGCCGCTGTGAGGAACATTTGCTTCTCCTGCGGCGTCTGAAGAGTGAACCCTTTGGCACATGGAGGTCTGGCATGAAAATGAAAAAAATTATCTCGGCCCTGCTCGCGATCTGCCTGCTGGCGGGCGCAGTTCCCGCTCTGGCGGTGGACGCCGGCGAAGCCCGCGCGGTCATCGGCGCAAACCTGACGGATGAGCAGATAGCGGACGTTTACAAAAACTTCGGCGTCAGTCGGGGCGACGTGACGGAGCTGCGGGTGACAAACGCGGACGAGCGCAAGTATCTCGAGGGCTACGTCGACGACTCGGTCATCGGCACGAACTCGATATCCTGCGTGTATATCGAGGTGCTCGACGAGGGAGAGGGCCTGGACGTCACTACCTCGAACATCAACTGGTGCACGTCCCAGATGTACGTCAGCGCGCTTGCGACGGCCGGCATAACCGACGCAAAGATAATCGTCACGGCGCCCTTCGAGGTCTCCGGCACGGCGGCGCTGACTGGCGTGTACATGGCCTACGAGGATATCACCGGCGAGGAACTCGACGAGACGGCCAAGCTGGTGAGCACTCAGGAGCTGACGCTGACGGCGGAGCTGGCGGACAAGATAGGAAGCTACGACTCGGTGGAGATCGTCAACGAGCTCAAGCTCCTCCTGGGCGAGACGAGGAACATGACGGACGACGAGCTGCGTTCCGAGATAATCTCGATCGCCTCCGACCTCGGCGTTACGCTGACGGACACGCAGATAAACCAGCTCATCAGCCTCTGCCGCTCGCTGGAGAAGCTCAACCCCGACGAGCTGAAGGCGAAGGTCGAGTCGGTGCAGAACACCATCGCCAAACTCGGCCAGGCGAAGGAGACCGTGTCAAACTTCCTCACCGGCGTCAAGAACGTCTGGAACTCGATAGTGGACTTCTTCAAGAACCTGTTCGGTTGAGAACATGATTTTCCCCCGGCGTTTATGCGCCGGGGGATTTTATACATAAAATACGCGGCAGAGGCGTGGGATAGAGAGCGGCAGCCAAAACAAAATGGGGACCCCGGCGGGGGTCCCCATTTGACTTGCTGAAAAGGTGTGCTGAACTTTCAAACGCGCTGAGCGCGGGATCATTCGGGCTTGTAGCTGCCCTTGAGCATGACGGAGCGGTTGAAAACCAGGTGGCCGGGCTTGGAATCGCGGCTGTCGGCGCAGAAATAGCCCATGCGCAGGAACTGGAAGTGGTCGCTCGGTTTGGCGTTTTCGAGCATGCGCTCCACCTTGCAGCCCGTCAGGACCTCCAGGCTCTCGGGATTCAGGCACTCGATGAAGTCCTTGCCCGCGGCGTCCGGGTCCGGGTCGGAGAACAGGCTGCCGTAGAGGCGCACCTCGGCGTCGGCGCAGTTGTTCGCGTCCACCCAGTGCATCGTCGCACCCTTGACCTTGCGGCCGTCCGCCGGGTCGCCGCCCCGGCTCTCCGGGTCGTAGGTCGCCAGGACCTCCGTTACCTCGCCGTTCTCGTCCTTCACAAAGCCCGCGCACTTGATGAGGTAGGCGCCCTTCAGGCGGCACTCCAGACCGCAGCTCTCGCCCTCGTCCGGGCACAGGCGCTTGTACTTCGGCGCCCGGTGCTCCATGAAGTCCTCGTGCTCGATGTAAAGATTGCGGGAGAACGTGACCTTCCTCGTGCCCGCTGCCGGGTCGTTGGGGTTGTTCTCTATCTCGAGCTCCTCGCTCTGGCCCTCGGGGTAGTTCACGATGGTGAGCTTGAGCGGGCGCAGCACGGCCATCGCCCTCTGTGCGTGCTCGTTGAGGTCCTCACGCAGGCAGTGCTCCAGCAGGGCGTAGTCCACCGTGTTCGGCACCTTCGCAACGCCGATGCGCTCGCAGAAGTTCCGCACAGACGCCGCGGTGTAGCCCCGGCGGCGCAGGCCGCAGAGCGTCGGCATTCTCGGGTCGTCCCAGCCGGAGACCCGGCCTTCCTCCACCAGCTTCCTCAGCTTGCGCTTGCTCATCACCGTATAGTTGATGCCCAGACGCGCAAACTCTATCTGGCGCGGCTTGGAGGGCAGGTCGCAGTTGTTAATGACCCAGTCGTACAGCGGGCGATGGTCCTCAAACTCCAGGGAGCAGAGCGAGTGCGTGATGTGCTCCATCGCGTCCTCGATGGGGTGGGCGAAGTCGTACATCGGGTAGATGCACCACTTGTTGCCCTGGCGGTGGTGCTCGGAGTGGTTTATGCGGTATATGACCGGATCGCGCATGTTGAAGTTGCCGCTAGCAAGGTCGATCTTCGCACGCAGCGTCATGGCTCCGTTTGGAAACTCGCCCGCACGCATGCGGCGGAAGAGATCGAGGCTCTCCTCGGCGGGCCTGTCCCTCCAGGGGGAGCGTGCCGGGACGTTTACGTCTCCGCGGTATTCCTTGAACTGCTCGGGCGTCAGCTCGCAGACATAGGCGAGTCCGCGCTTTATGAGGTCCTCGGCGCACTCGTACATTTTCTCAAAATAGTCAGAGGCGTAATAGAACCTGTCGCCCCAGTCAAAGCCCAGCCAGTGGATGTCCTCCTTGATGGCGTCGACGTACTCGGTGTCCTCCTTGGCGGGGTTCGTGTCGTCCATGCGCAGGTTGCACAGGCCGCCGTATTTCTCCGCGGTGCCGAAGTCTATGACAAGCGCCTTGCAGTGGCCGATGTGCAGATAGCCGTTCGGCTCGGGCGGAAAGCGGGTGTGCACTCGCATGCCCTCGCAGCGCCCGCCGGGGGCCAGGTCCTCATCTATGAATGTCTCTATAAAGTTTTTGGATACTTCTTCCATGTTATCCCCTCACAGCTTTATCCTGACTTGATGTTCTCCCATTATACACGGAATGATTCCTGTTTACAACGGTGTTTTTGGGCGCTATAATCTTGCTATAAAAGTAAACGGAGGCGTACATGACAGACGTTATAATAATAGGCGGCGGGCCGGCCGGAGTGTCGGCTGCGCTGACGGCGATGCACCGGGGCAAGACAGCGCTCATCGTCTCCTCCCCGCCGGAGGACTCCCCGCTCTGGAAGGCGGAGCACATAGACAACTACCCCGGGCTGCCGGGCGTGACCGGACGGGAGCTGCTGCAAAAGCTTCAGCTGCACGCTGAGGGCTCCGGCGCCCGGCTGATGCGCGGGCGGGTGCTGAGCATCATGCCCATGGGCAGAAGCTTCGGCGTCTCGGTGGGCTCGGACTTCGTGCAGGGGCGCTCGGTGGTAATCGCGTCGGGCCTCTCGCGGGCGAAGCCGTATCCCGGCGAGGCGGAGTACCTCGGAGCGGGCGTGAGCTACTGCGCCACCTGCGACGGTATGCTCTACCGGGGCAAGAAGGTCGCGGTCATCGGGCTCTCGGCGGATGCGCCGGAGGAGGCGGAGTTCCTGCGCTCCATCGGCTGCGAGGTGGAGTATTTCGACTCCGCCCGGGCCAAAAAGTACGAGATAAAGGGCGGCGAGCGCGTGGAAAAGCTCGTGGCGGACGGCAAGGAGTTCGACGTCAGCTGCGTGTTCATCCTCCGTGCCGGCGTGGCGCCCGGCTCCCTTGTGCCGGGGCTGGAGCTCGACGGCCCGCACATCAAGGTGAACGCGGACATGTCCGCCAGCGTCCCCGGCGTCTTTGCCGCGGGCGACTGCGTGGGAGCGCCCTATCAGGTAGCAAAGGCCGTGGGCGAGGGCAACATTGCGGGTATATCAGCCGCAAAATATGTGGAAAATATACACGAGGAGGAATAAACAATGGTACAGCATCTTACGAGCGCGGATTTTGACAGCGCGATATCTACCGGCCGCTGCGTGGTGGATTTTTGGGCGACCTGGTGCGGCCCCTGCCGCATGCAGGCTCCGATACTCGACGAGTTCGCGATGGAGCACCCCGAGGTCAAGGCCTGCAAGGTGGACGTGGACGCCGAGCCTGCTCTGGCCTCTCGCTTCGGCATCATGAGCATACCGACCCTCATCTACTTCGAGGACGGCAAGCAGATCGGCAAGGCCGTCGGCGTGCAGATGAAGGAGCAGATCGCCGCCGCGCTGGGCGTTTAAGGCCCCAAAAAGCGGCAAAAGCTGTTGACTTTGCCGAAGGTTTGGGCTATAATCGCGTTTAAACAGGCTGAGACGGGCAGGAGTAGGCGTTTGCAGATGCCGAGAGAGGGGACGGACGGTGCAAGTCCCCGTGAAGCGGCGCCGAAGGTCGGCCCCGAGCCGCCGTGCTGAAAGTTTTCGAGTAGGCCGGACGGGTGCTCCCGTTACAGAGCCGAGAGTGTCACACGCCAGGTGTGGAACTCAGGTGGTACCACGCGGTATATTACTGCGCCCTGAGGCTAACGCTTCGGGGCGCTTTTTCATGCCCCGAAAAGGAGGAAACGCTAATGAGAGAACTTCCCAAGGTGTACGACCCCAAACAGGTCGAAAAGAAGATCTACCAGATGTGGCTCGACGGGAACTACTTCCATGCCGAGCGCGATCCGGACAAGAAGCCCTTCACCATCGTCATCCCGCCCCCGAACGTCACCGGCCAGCTCCACCTGGGCCACGCCTTTGACGAGACCATCCAGGACGTGCTCATCCGCTACAAGCGCATGGACGGCTACTCCGCCCTCTGGCTGCCCGGCTACGACCACGCGGGCATAGCCACGCAGATAAAGGTGGAGGAAAAGCTCCGGGGTGAGGGTAAGACCCGCTTCGACCTGGGCCGTGAGGGCTTCCTCGACGAGGTCTGGGCCTGGAAGAACAAGTACGGCGACCGCATCGTGGAGCAGCTCAAGACCCTGGGCTCCTCCTGCGACTGGGAGCGGCAGCGCTTCACGATGGACGACACCTGCGCCCGTGCCGTGCGCGAGACCTTCGTCGACCTCTACAAGAAAAAGCTCATC
>CAUAHS010000015.1 GCA_958428885.1 uncultured Eubacteriales bacterium | reverse complement strand
CTCCGACAACAGCATAGACACGCACCGCGACTTTTCCGTCACGATACTGGATAACGCCATTCCCGGCATCTCCGGTGAGCACCGCTGCATGATAGAGTTCGCCAAGTTCTACACCGGCGATCCTTTTGCGGATGTGAAGGAGGAGGATTACTTCAAGGTCAAGGACCGCATAGCCCGCGAGTGTGTGGAGCGCTATGAGTCTGTGACCGGCTGCAACATACACGACCATATCGAGGAGATAGTCATCGCCTCGCCGGTGACCTGGGCACGCTATCTGGGTACGCCGCGCGGCGACGTCTACGGCTATGAGCCCGCTAACTGGGACGGCATGTTCCCGCGCGTTCAGTCCGGGCACAAACTCGACTACACGGTGCAGGGCCTGCGCTTTGCCGGCGGCCACGGCACCCAGATGGACGGCTTCTCCCAGGCGTATCTCTCCGGCGCGGAACAGGCGAGATATATGCTGCTGGACATGCAGAAGGAGGGCAAGTGACATGGCAAAGTACAATTACGACAAGAAACTGCTGAAGGGCCTGGGCACAGGCGCCTTTCTGCGCCAGGTGGAGACGCGCAACAAGGCCATCGCCGCCGCCCCGGACACCATACCCAGCTCCATCTTCAACGCCAACATCCTCGCAAAGCGCCTGCACCCGGCGGTGCAGCACTGCGTGATAGCTTCCGTCACGGACCACGGCGACGCCAAGAGCTTCGTCCTCACGCCGGACGCAGAAAAGGGCACGAGCGAACTCGCCTTTTTCCGCGCCAGCCAGTACGTCTCGGTGACGCTGAATATAGACGGCGCACTGGTGCACAAGCCCTACACCATCCGCTCCGGCCCGGCCGACGCGCTCGGCACTGAGAACACGAGCTACACGCTCACGATAAAGCGCACAAACCCGGCCTACGCCTCAGCGTACATCCTGGATAACTGGAAGCAGGGCGACAAGGTCGACATCTCCGGTCCGCTCGGCGACTTTTACTACCAGGGCCTGCGTGACGCAGGACACGTCGTCGCCATAGCGGGCGGCAGCGGAATAACTCCCTTCTACTCCATGGCCGACGCCATAGTGAACGGACAGGAGGACTTCACGCTCACCATCCTCTACGGTTCGCGCACCGCGGACGGCATTCTGCTCCGGGACGAGATCGAGGCCCTGGCGGCAAAGAGCGCCGGGCGTGTCAAGGTCGTCCACGTCCTCTCCGACGAGGAGCGCGAGGGCTATGAACACGGCTTCGTGACGGCGGAACTCATAAAGAAGTACGCAGGAGAGGGCGATTACAGCGTCCTCATGTGCGGGCCGAAGGCCATGTACACTTTCTGCGAGGGCGAGTGCGTGAAGCTCGGGCTTCCTAAGCGCCGCTACCGCGCGGAGATGTCCGGCGACTACATGGGAGTCGTGGACAACGCGGACTACCCGAAGGATCAGATCGGCCGCAAGTACGCGCTCACCGTATTGATACACGGCGAAAAGACTCGCATCCAGTGCCAGGCGGGCGAGAGCCTTCTCTGGGCGATGGAGCGCGCGGGCATCAACGCACCCAGCCACTGCCGCAGCGGCGAATGCGGCTGGTGCCACTCCCGGCTCGTGAGCGGTGAGGTATACATTCCCGCCGATGCTGACGGTCGGCGTGTAGCCGACAAAAAGTTCGGCTGGATCCATCCGTGTGTGAGCTATCCGCTCGGCGACGTCACACTTGAGGTGTTCCCGACCGCATGAGATAAATGAACCGGCCTCCGGCAAACTGCCGGAGGCCGGTTTTCGCTTATTTGAATATTTCCGCGTATTTTTCCCTCACCTTGTTCAGAAGCTCGGGCGGGTTTTCCGCCACGGGTGCAAAGGTGCCGTTTTTCACCATGTCGAAGGGCTTCACAGCCCGGATAATGGCCCGGCTCGTGTACACCCTGCCTGCGGCTTTGTCCTCCGGGCGGAGCGTAGGTTCGACCATGTTGCTCAGGCCCTGGCGCAGTATGTCTATGTCTCCGGCGGGGTCGCTGCGTGTGGACATGGCCCAGACCACTTCGTTGAGGTCAGTGGGGTCTATGTCGTCGTCGACCACCACGGAATACTTGGTCATTAGTGCGCCGGGCTGACAGCTGCACGCTACGGCGGCGGCCTGTGTGGCGTGGCCGTAATACTTCTGCCGGATGCTGGTGACGATAAAGCAGCGGCTGCCTCCGGCCTCATGTATCCAGGCGCCTCGCACGCCGGGAACGCCCGCGTTCTCTATGGCATTGGTCAGATTTGCCGAACGCATCATCGAGCCGAAGTAGGAGTAATCGTGCGGCGGCTTGCCGGGAGGCGACGCCAGCAGTATGGGGTCGTTGCGGTGGTAGACCGCTTTGACCCGGATGCAGTTCTGCATGCTTCTGCCGCCGGCGTAATAGCCGGTGAACTCTCCAAAGGGCCCCTCCGGCACCTTGTCATCGGGATAGATGTAGCCCTCGAGCGCTATTTCGGCCCAGGCGGGTATGGGCAAACCGGTAACCCGGCCTTTTATAACAGGTACGCGCTGCCCGGCGATGGCTCCGGCCCACTCATACTCGCTCACGCCGAAGGGGGCGTCGGTGGCGCCCATGGCGAAGAACAGCGGATGCCCTCCGGGAATGAGCACGACCGGGCAGGGCTCGCCCCGGTCCCAGTATTTCTTTATTATGGAGCTGCCGTGGTGGGCTGGAGCAATATAGGTCGTGACGGTGCTCCGGTCGTGGACCATGGAGCGGTAGGTGCCGAGGTTGACCCAGCCTGTGTCGGGGTCGGCGTGGATGTTGATGCAGCCGGTCCCAATGTAGCGCCCGCCGTCCCCGGGATGCCAGAGCGGCACGGGGAAGCGCGTGACGTCCACGTCGCTGCCGGTGAAACAGTTTTCAAGGATGGGGCCGTCGTCCACATACTCGACGGGATAGTCCTTTGCGCGGGCGGCGACCTCCTTCATAATGCCGGAGACAGACCGGAGCATGGAGAGGTTGTCGGTCCTGGCGTCTATGCCCAGCGCTGCGCCGAAGGTAACGGCGTTGAGCATGGAACCGCTCAGAACCCGGCGACCCGCAGGATAGCCCTCAAAGCCGTCGAAGAGCAGAGCAGGGCCCTGACGCCGGCCGTTGAGCTCCGTCAGCGCTCCGACCTCGCTGTCCAGGGCGGCGCCGGATACCCTGACCAGCTGGCCGGCAGCCTCTATTTTGCGTAAAAATGCTCTAAGATCAAAGGGATTTTCCATGGGCAGTCTCCTTTCCAGTCCTCGGCGCCCTTCCAGGGCGAAATTTGGCAGCTCCAGGCCGATGAGAGCCAGTCGGCTCCGTCGGCGTCTGCGCATTATTCTCCCCATAGTGTAGCTCAGACCGGGGCTGAAGGCAACACCCGATGCGGCAGCGGGCACATGTTGTCCGCGGATACGCAGCAGCGCGGATTTATCGTGTTGGCGCTCGCATCTATGCCCCAGACGATCGCCGTTCGGTCATTGGGCGCCCTGCGCAATGCCGAGGCAGTCCTGGCCACAAAGGCGTTGTCACCGACGTATGCTAAACCAATCGTGCAGCGGATGTCGTCGTGCTCAACTCCGGCCGCCCCGAATTCCGCCGGAGACTCGCCTGCGGCTCCCGTGCCGCCGGCAAGGACTGAACAGCTGTGCAAAGCACGCCGGATAATAACCTTTCTCAACACGAAAATCGCTACCCCTGAAACTCAATCATTTTCAGTACCCGGTGCGTTATAATCAGTGAGAGGACGCTTTCGGCAGGAGGTGGTATTTTGACTCGGGAGGACGAGCTTTTCAAGCGGCTGCGTGAGGGAGACGAGGCGGCGCTGGACGAGCTGATAAGAAGTTGCTATCCGGGCATACTCCGCTACTGCCTCTGGCACACGCCGGACCCTCAGACGGCTGAGGACGCGACGCAGGAGACCTTTTTGAAGGCTGTGCGGCACATCGACGCCTATGCACATCGCGGAAAGTTCAAGGCCTATCTGTACAAGATCGCGGCAAATACCTGCACCGACCTGTGGCGCCGCAGCGGGCGGAGCGAGCTCCCGGAGCCGGAGGAATACATAGAGGCGGGCTTTGAACGCGTCGAGTCCGAGCTCAGCCTGGCGCAGCTGCTCTCCACGCTGTCCGGAAAGCAGCGCGAGGTGGTCGTGCTCCGCTATGTGCACGACCTGAAGCTCAAAGAGATAGCTGTAATACTCGACGAGCCGCTCCGAACCGTGCAGTCCCGGCTGCGCTCGGCTCTCAAGGTCCTCGAAAAATCGCTGTGAAAGGAGCCGCAACATGGGCAGAAGAACTGAACTCAAACTGAAAGCCGAACTTTGCACCCTGCGGGCGCCGGAGTTCCGCCGTGCACATGTGGACGAGACGGCGGCCCTTTGCCTGGCAGCATACCGTTCCCGCAGGCGGATGCGGAGGCTCAGTGTCCCGGAGCTGACGGCAGGCCAACTCCGCTTCGTCGCCAGGCCCATATGGGCGGCGCAGGCCGTGGTCGTGCTCTGTATGTGCCTTGCGCTGCATTTTGCAATGCGCTCAGGAGACTTTGCCGCGGATGTTCCGGCACTGCTCAGCATGTCCTCCGTGTTCATGGCCATGAGCGTGCTGCCGTTTTACGGGCGCTCGCGGAAATACAAAATGCGCGAGCTCGAGAGCTCGACAAGGCTCTCCTGCAGGCGGCTGGCCCTGGCAAAACTCTGCTCCGTCGGCGTCGGAGACACCGCCGGCCTGATCGTCCTGTCCATGGCCTCAGCCGGAGGATTCTCGCTCGCGGCGAACACGGTGCTGGGGTTTGTAGTTCTGCCCTTCCTGCTGGCCTGTACGGGCATTCTGCTGATACTTGAGCACAGCCGGGAGGGACATGGGGTGTACGTGTCGCTGGGATTCGGCTTTGGGCTTGCTGCGGTATGCTGGATGTTTCCGGCGGAGCTTGGCAGACTCATGTCCTCCGTCGGGGTGGGTCGAGCTGCGGCCATCTGCGCTGTGCTGCTGACAGTGCTGATCCTCGAGTGCCGCCGGCTGCTGCGGCAAATGCCCTCCCGGAACTTGCAGGAAGCGCTGAGCTGTTAGGAGGTGCGGCATGGAACTGGAGATAAGAAATATCAGCAAACGCTACGGCAAAAAGACCGCCGTCCGCGACGTGAACCTTTCTTTGACCCCGGGCGTGTGGGGCCTGATAGGTGCAAACGGCGCCGGAAAAACCACGCTCATGAGGATGCTCACAGGAATCCTGACGCCCAGCTCGGGGAGGGTGTTGTACGACGGCATAGACATATCGGACCTGGGCGAAGCCTACCGCGATGCGCTCGGCTATCTCCCGCAGAGCTTCGGCTTTTACCCGGAGTTCAACGTCGTGGACTACCTCGAATATGTGGCGACCCTCAAGGGCCTCGGCAAGCGCGTATATCGGGACAAGATCGACGAGCTGCTGGAGCTGCTGAATCTGACGGAAGTCAGGAAAAAGCCGATAAAAAAACTCTCCGGCGGCATGCAGCGGCGTGTCGGAATAGCTCAGGCCCTGCTGAACGACCCGGATATACTGATCCTCGACGAGCCGACCAGCGGCCTGGACCCCGGGGAGAGAGTGCGGTTCAGGAACCTTCTGTCGGAATTTGCGCAGGACCGCATCGTGATCATCTCCACGCATATAGTCTCGGACGTGGAGTACATCGCCGCGCAGAACATGATAATGAAGGACGGGCGGATAGTCGACGTCGGCGAGACGGACAAGCTCCTGGAAGCCGTCGCCGGAAAGGTGTTCACGGCCGACGTGCGGCAAGATGAACTGGCCCGTTACGAGCGAGCCGTGCGCATGGTGAACATGAGGGGCGAGCCGGACGGCGGAGTGGGCGTCCGCTACATATCCGATGCGCCGGTCATCCCCGGCTCATGCCCGGCGGAGCCGCGCCTTGAGGACCTGTATTTGTGGCTGTTCAGGCAGGAGGCTCCGGAAAGGGGGGAGGGCCGATGCTGAGAGTCGAATTGAAGCGCGTCTTGAAAACGCGCTCGACCTGGCGGCTTGCCGCCATCGCCCTGGTCATATGTCTGGTCTCGGCATTTTCGACCGTCAGGCAGGTCGTCAAGTACATAGACCACGGAGACGAGCCCACAGAGATAGTCAAGGGCGCCGACGTCTATGAGGAAAACCGGGAGCGGTATTCCGTCATCCGAGGCGAGGTGACGCCGGAGCTCTTCGCCTCCGTCGTGGCGCTGCACCACGAGCTGCTGGCGCGGTACGGCACCGACTACGACATACCGCCGGACATCAGCAGCGAGGTGCTGGGGCCATATTCGCCGGTGTTCACGTGGATATATTATGCGTTTTCCGACGACTTCGGTGCGGCTCTGACCTCCGCCGACATATCGCCGGAGCGCGCGCGAAACTACTATCAGGAGCGGCTCCACACCATGGAGCTGGCGCTGACCGAGAAATATGAGCAGACGCCCCAGGTCGTTGAATACGCCATGTCCCGCCTGAGCGCCGGGAGCGGGAATTTCCGTTACAGCTACGGCATCGGCTCTACAAATGCCTTCAGCAATCTCGGCCTGTGCGCGCTGCTCGTGACGCTGATCTGCGTTGTCATCACCGCGCCCATCTTTTCCGCGGACTACGCGAGCGGCGCCGACGACATCCTGCGCTGTACCCGGCGAGGCAGAGGTCAGCTGGCGGCGGCGAAGATAGGCTCGGCGCTCCTGATAGACCTCGGCGTTTTCGCCCTGTGCTTCGGCGCCTTTCTGACCGTCATGTATTTTGCATTCGGTTTTGACGACATCACCTCGGCGGAGCTGCTGCAGGTGGGGTTCAACCCGCAGGGGCTCGACGCCATGGGCGTTTTGAGGTGGATAGTCCTGTCGAGTTTCCTCGCCTTTGTTGCCATGAACACTTTCACACTCTTCGTCTCGTCGCGGCTCAAAAGCTCGCTCGGCGTCGTGGCTATATCCGTGGCCGTCGCGCTCATACCCACGATAATCCGCATGTTCATGGCGGGCGGGAGCTTTGGACACGGCTTCGCCGCGGCGGAGGGCAACTTCCTCAACTGGCTCCGGCTCTGCCTGCCGTCCGGCGGCATATCGCTGACCGGGGCGATGATGGACGAATTGACAGGTCTGCGCTTTCTGTGGATAGGCGATTTCATCACATGGTCGCCCTACATTCTGTTCACCGCAGCGGCTGTTCAGATACCAATATGGTTCAGCCTAACGCTGCGCTCGTATTGCCGGCACGCGAACAATTGAAGGGCTGTACCGGCGCAAATATTCCCTGGCCTTCTTGCTGGAACAAAATTTTGCAGCAATTGCTCACACCCATTTTGCAAATACCAAAGGGGCCGCATTAGGCGGCCCCTTTGATGTTTTTTCAGATATCCAGAAAAATCTCGTTCAGTTGAACGCCGAAGCTTTGGGCTATGGCACGGAGGTTTTCGTCGCTGATGGTCTGGCGGATCTGACCCTGGCTGGCGGAGAGGGCAAGGACGCAGATCTGGGCGGCCTTTTCTATTGTGTGCATGAGGCCGAAGGCGGTGTCGTAGTCCGGGCCGGAGCAGAAGAGCCCGTGATGCGCCCAGACGGCGGCGGGGTACTCTTTCATAAGCTCGCAGGTGGCGAGGGCGATGTCTGCGCCGCCGGGCACCATCCACGGCACCACGCCCACGCCCTCCGGGAACACGACCGGACACTCGGTGGCGGATTTCCACAGCGCGCGCGTGAAGTCCCGGGCCGTCAGCGGCAGGACGTAGGTCAGCGCAATGATGTTCGGCGTGTGCGCGTGGTAGATGACTCGGCAGTCCCCGCCCGTCGCGGCGGAGCGGACACAGTGGTTCATGTAATGACTCGGAAACTCGCTGGTGGGTCTCGCCCCGCCTTCGAGCCCCCAGACTATGCGCCAGCTCGCACCCGCGGGGTCTATCTCCACTATGCCCATCGAGTGCTCGGGGTCGGGCTCGACGTTGCGGAAATACTTGCCGCTGCCTGTGGTGATGAAATATTCCCCCGCGAGCGTCCTGTCAGCCACGCCCATGCTCACCCACTCGCCGGGGACGCCGAAAAACGGCGTGCACTCGGCAACTTCTTCGGGCCTCAGACGGTAAGTGAGGTTGCCGCCGTTGCGCTCGTGCCAGCCCTGAAGCCAGCCGTCGCTGCACATGCGAATGAATCCCCGCACGGCTTTTACATCGAGAATGCCCATATTTATCCCCTTTCTGAAAGCACTTCACGCTCATAGCGCTGCACCTCGGCGAGCCATTCGCCGTCGAGAGGCACACCGCAGCGGCGGCAGTATTCGTCCCAGACCTCGCCGAGGGGCAGCACCTTGGCCGCCTCGCGCGAGACCATTATCTCCGTCCAGCGCCCGGCATCCTGGAGAGAGCGCATGTCCGGCAGCAGCAGGGCCCAGAGCAGCGACTTCTGCACATTCCTGTATCCGACCACCCAGGCGGCGACGCGGTTTATCGAGGCGTCGAAGAAGTCGAGCGCTATCTTCACCCGCCCGTCCAGGCCGCCGCAGCGGACGATCTCCGTCGCTATCTCGCGCGTCTCGTCGTCGAAGAGGACGACGTGGTCGCTGTCCCAGCGCACGCCACGCGTGAGGTGCAGCGCGATTTCCGGGAAGAAGGCCAGCAGCGCGGGTATCTTGTCGCTGACGAGTTCGGTCGGGTGGTAGTGGCCGTTGTCCATGAGCGGGATGCACCTGCCCCGGTTCATCGCCGCGTAACTGAGCGCAAACTCGGCGCTGCCAACGGTGTAGGCCTCCACGCCGATGCCGAAGACCTTGCTCTCGATACAGGGCTTGACGCGGGCAAAATCGTAGGGCTCGGAGAGGATCTCGTCTATCGCCTCGCGGTAGCGCTCACGCGGGCACAGGCGGTCGGCGGGGATGTCCTTGAAGCCGTCGCCCGTCCAGATGTTCATTACGCACTCGCCCCCCAGCTCCGAGGCGAGATAGTTTGAAATGCGTATGCAGGCTTTGCCGTGCTCTATCCAGAAACGGCGCGTTGCCTCGTTCGCGCTGGAGAGGGTCTGCGGGTCGCATTTGGGATGGCTGAAGAAGGTGGGGTTGAAGTCCGCGCCCAGGCCGTGCTCGCGGCAAAAATCCACCCAGGGCCGGAAGTGACGGGGCTCGAGCGCATCGCGGTCGACCCACTCGCCGGGGGCGAATATGGCGTAGCTCGCGTGCAGGTTCAGCTTTTTTGTGCCGGGGCAGAGCCGGAGGGCCAGGTCGAGGTCGTCCATCAGCTCATCGGGCGTCCTGGCACGCCCGGGATAGCTGCCGGTGGTCTGTATTCCGCCGGTGAGAGGCTTTGACGGGTCGGTGTCGAAGCCCCGCACGTCGTCCCCCTGCCAGCAGTGCAGGGCGACGGGCACCGTTTTTAGCCGCGAGAGGGCGGCTTCTGCGTCCACGCCTATTGCGGCATAGCGTTCTCTTGCTTCCGAATAGCTCATGAGTCTGCCTCCATTTGTATCTTGAGATTTCCCAGCGCCGTGGCCTCGATGGGCAGGGCGATAACGCGCTTGCCGCTTGCCTCGGCGGTCAGGCGGTTGAGCAGGGCGTTTCTTGCCCCGCCGCCTACAATGTAGAGACTGTCATAGCTCCGGCCGGTGTTTGCCTCCAGCTCGGCGAGCGCGGCGGCGTAGCCCGCGGCAAGGGAGCGGAAGGCGCAGCTGAAGCAGTCGCCCGGCCGATGCAGCGCTCCGGGTGCGAGGGCGTCAAAGGCGGAAACCATGCTCTCCGGAGCGAGCAGCGTGGGGGAGTTCACGTCGATGAGCGCGTCGCAGGAGCTCTCACGCGCCATGCGGACGATGTCGCCGAAGGGCGCCCCAGGACACAGCTCATCGCGCAGTCGATTCACGAGCCACATGCCCATGATGTTCTTCTGATAGCGGTTGTAGCCCACTCCGCCCTCGTTCGACCAGTTCCCCGCCCGGGAGCGCTCATCCGTGAGCGGCTTGGGCGTTTTCACCCCGAGCAGGCTCCAGGTCCCGGAGGAGATGTAGGGAGCGCTGAGCGCCATGGGTATGCCCTCCACGGCGGAGGCGGTATCATGTGTGGCGCAGAGCGTGACCAGGATACCCTCGTACTCGCCGAGCACCGCACCGGGCATTGAGAGCGGGCCGAAAAGCCGCTCCGGCAGACCGAGCCTGGCGATGAGTTCCGTGTCGTACTCGCCAGAGGCGGCGTTCACCAGCCCGGTCGTGGTGGCGTTTGTGTACTCGTGCGCACGAGCGCCGCAGAGACGGTACATGAGGTACTCCGGCAGCATGAGGAAACCCGTCGCCCGCTCCAATCTCCCCGAGCGCAGGTCTGCACAGAGCTGATAGAGCGTGTTGAAGCTCTGAAACTGTATGCCGGTGCGTGTGTACAGCACATCGAAGGGCACGCGGGCGTGTACCTCGTCGATGACCGCCTCTGCCCGTGAGTCCCGGTAGGCATATGCGGGCGGCAGAGGCTCGCCGCCGTCCATGAGGACGTAGTCCACGCCCCAGGTGTCCACAGAGAGGCTGACCAGGTCGGGATATTTCTCCTTAGCGGCGGCAATGCCGGACTTCACCTCGCCCAGCAGCGCGTCAATGTCCCAGATGAGGGCGCCGCCGCGGCTCAGGGGGCCGTTAGGGAAGCGGTAGACTTCGTCGGTCCTTATCTCTCCGCCCTCGTTCCAGCCCACGATGTGCCGGCCGGAGGATGCGCCGATGTCTATTGCAAGATAGCGCCTCAAGCGCCTCACCCCCTTATCATCCGCCGGAGCCCGCGCAGGAAATGTCCGTTTGCCATCTCCACGAGCCCGGCGAAGAGCCCGCCTTTGACGGCGCCATTTATCTGCATGACCCGTATCGGCGCACCTGCAGATGAGGCCATGAGCATGCGGAACTCGGGGTTCGACGGATCGCGCTTTCCGCCTGCGCCCTTGGCGACGGTGCTCTCCACGCCCTTGTACACACAGCGCATGACGAAGGAGTGCTCCTTCATATCGAGCAGCGTGTCGTCCATCGTGTATGCGCCCTTTTGCGGCGCTGTTTCCGTGTGCGAACGGCCCAGCATGGCCTCCCAGCCGGACTTGTCCGGCACACCTCGCGGGGTCTCGTACCAGCTCCCGGACTGCCAGGCGGGGATGGGGAGGGTATCGCCCTCGACATGCAGACCTGCACAGAGCGGCAGGGAATCCGAGCTGCCGCCGACGAGTACGCTGTATTCGCCCGCGGGCACCCTCCAGCCGTCCTGCCAGAGGGCAAAACTGCGCTCTGTGAGCTCAAAGCGCAGCTCGACGCTCTCGCCGGGACGCAGAAACACCTTTTTGAAGCTCCGGAGTTCCTTCACCGGCCTGTGTACACCGTCCTGCGGCGCCGCTATGTAGAGCTGCGCCACCTCTGCGCCGGGTACGGTACCGGTGTTCGTCAGCTTGCAGGTGACGCTCCTGCCCTCGACGCGCAGATCGGAGTAGGCGAAGCTCGTGTACGACAGCCCGTGTCCGAAGGCCCAGCGCGGCTTTACGCCCGCCTTGTCGAAATAGCGGTAGCCGACGTACACGCCCTCGCGGTACTCCGCGTCACGCCCGGAGGAGAAATACGGGTGCGTCGCACAGTCGGAGCAGCTCACGGGCCAGGTCTCGGCCAGTTTGCCGGAGGGGTTGACACGCCCGTACAGCAGGTCGGCTATGGCGGCGCCGCCGGCCTGACCGGGCAGACCAGCATAGAGCACGGCGTTCACCCGCTCCGCCCAGGGGCACTCCACCGCTCCGCCGCAGCTGAGCACGACAACGGTGTTCGGATTGGCCGCCGCCACGGCTTCGATGAGCTCAATATGGCCCTCCGGCATTGCCATGTTCTCGCGGTCGAAACCCTCGGACTCGCACCTGCCGGGCAGCCCGGCAAAGATAACGGCGACGTCCGCGACTTTGGCCGCCTTGACTGCCTCGTCTATGAGCGCTAGGGAGGTCTCGCCGTTCTCCGTGCAGCCCTGGGCGAATACGGCGTCGGGCATGGCCTCGAGCGCGCTTGTGACGCGGGTGGGGTTGATGTGGCTGGAGCCGGAGCCCTGATAGCGCGGTGTTCTCGCCATCTCGCCGATTAGCGCGAGCTTACGCCCCGGCTTTATGGGCAGAGCGCCTTCGTTTTGCAGCAGTACCGCGCCTCCGGCGGCGGCTCGGCGTGCGAGGGCGTCGTGGGCCTCAGATCCCGGCTCGCCCGAGGCGGACTTGCGGGACCTTTCTATGAGCCGCAGCACCCGCCTTGCGCTCTCGTCCACGGCGGATTCTGGGAGTTTTCCGGCCCTGACGGCGGAGAGCACGTCACGGAACATATAGTCGCTGCCGCCGGGCATGTTGAGGTCGCAGCCGGCACGGAAGCCCTCGACGCGGTCGTTCATCGCGCCCCAGTCGGTGATTACAAGGCCGTCGAAGCCCCACTCATCGCGCAGTATGTCCGTGAGCAGCTCCCTGTTGTCGCTGCAATGGACGCCGTTGAGCTTGTTGTAAGCGCACATGACGGTGGCCGGGCGGCCCTCTTTGACCGCCGTCTCAAAGGCGGGAAGATAGATCTCCCGCAGCGTGCGCTCGTCCATCACGCTGTCGGAGTTGAAGCGCGAGGCCTCGCGGTTGTTCGCGGCGAAGTGCTTGAGGCTGGCGCAGGTGCCGTTTGCCTGAAGGCCCCTTATGTGTGCGGCGGCGAGTTTGCCCGCGAGGTGCGGGTCCTCGCTGAAGTACTCGAAGTTCCGGCCGCAGAGCGGATCGCGCTTGATGTTTGCGCCGGGTCCGAGCACGAGCGCCGCGCCCATGGCCCGGGCCTCCTCGCCTATGGCCGCCCCCACCTCGCCGACCAGCTCCTCGTCCCAGGAGCCAGCCAGGGTGACGGCGGCGGGGAAACAGGTGGCGGGGAGGGACTCGTTCACCCCGAGCATGTCCGTTCCGCCGGAGAGCTCCTGCTTTCGCAGCCCGTGAGGCCCGTCGCACATGAATATGGCGGGGATGCCGTATTTGTCCATGGCCCGCGTTTGCCAGAAGTTCGCGCCCTCGCAGAGGGCGACCTTGTCCTCGAGCGTCATGGCGCTCAGTGTCTTTTCAATGTTATCCATGGCAATCCTCCAGATGTACGGCGGCGGGTTCGGCCCTGAACACGCCGTCAAAGGCGTTTTCAATGTACTTTTTCACGAGTTTCAGGTCGGCCCTCGCCTCGGGTATGTAGGGGATGATGAGCCAGGTGTGCAGCATGTTTTTGCGCAGATAGAGATTGCAGCCCTGACCGGCGGCTTGCAGCTTCTCGTACAAGATGACGCTGTCATCCCGCAGCGCCTCAGACTCCGAGGCCCAGAGATAAACTGGCGGGCAGCCGGAAAAGTCGCCGTAATATGGCGCAAAAATGGGCTCGCGCGCTTTTTCCGCGTCGTGCGAGCGGAGATAGGTGTCGAAAACCTCCTCGGAGAGGTCCGATACCATCGCCTCGGTCTTTGCGTTTTCCACATAGCTCTTGAGGACGCGGTCAAACTGGACGCAGGGCGAAAAGCAGAACGCGGCGGCAGGCATGGGCAGACCGGCGGCCTTTATCTGGAGCAGCACGGAGAGCACAAGGTTCCCTCCCGCGCTCTCGCCGAGCAGTACGATGTTCCCGGGCCTATACTCGTGCAGAAGCTCGCGGTATGCCGCAAAGCAGTCCTCTGGCGCGGCGGGGAAGGGGTGCTCCGGTGCGAGGCGGTATTCGACCGCGGCGACGTTGAAGCCCAGTTTTCCTGCGACATAGCCGGTGAAGGCCCGGCGGGTCCTGACGCTGCCCACGACGAAGCCGCCGCCGTGAAAGTAGAGGACTATGCGGTCTGCGGGGTTCCCCGGACGGCTCAACAGCTCGACGGTCACGCCGCCGAGGCGGCGCTCTTCAATTTTGACGGAGCGCGGGGCTTGGGCAAACCGGTTCTGCCGCAGCTCGGAGCGGCGGCTGGCCTCGTAATCCGGCACCTTGCCGGGCTCATAGCGCCGCTTGCCCTTTTTGCAGAAGTAGAAGACTAGGCTGTGCATAAGGCTCATCGCTGACGCCTCCCCTCACAGCGAATAGACCCGCGTGCCGGGACCCTGTTCGCGCTCGCTGCCGTCGGGCAGGCGCACGAGGGCGGTGCAGTTTGCGGGCACGGCGACGGTGAATTCCGTCTTGCCGCCCTCTCTGCGCCAGCCGCTCGTTATCTCGCCGCAGACGCTCAGATATCGGGCCTCCGCGCGCGTGAAGTGCCCGCCCGGCCTGGGGGCGA
>CAUAHS010000014.1 GCA_958428885.1 uncultured Eubacteriales bacterium | reverse complement strand
GCTGCCACATCAGCGTGGACGCCGAGAGCTACCGCGCCAAGCGCGAGGAGAGCCTCGTGCACCTGGCCGAGAAGATGGCCGCCAAGGTCGTCAAGTACAAGCGCAGCATGGCGCTCGAACCCATGAACTCCTATGAGCGCCACGTCATCCACACCGCCCTGCAGAACTTCGAGGGCGTATCCACCAGCTCCACGGGCACCGAGCCCAACCGCCGCGTGGTCGTCTCCTATGAGCGGCCCAACAAGCAGGACGACACCCGCCCCAAAAGCCGCGAGTGGAGCTGAGACACCGGAGGAATAAGCCATGATTTTTGACACTGTCCGTGAGCTTCTCGCTCACCAGCTCGAGGTCGACCCCGAGACCATCACTCCCGACACCGACATCTTCGACGATCTCGGCGCCGATTCCCTGGACGTGGTCGAGCTCGTGATGTCCATCGAGGAGGAGTACGACATCGTCATCACCGACGAGCGTGCCGGCAACGTCCGCACCGTCGCCCAGGTGGTTGAGATGCTCGAGAGCCTCATTCCCTCGAAAAACGCCTGAGCACAAATAAAAAAATCCCGGTTCGGATATTCCGAACCGGGATTTTTCTTTTTTCAGTTCCTGACGGGGTTGCGCATGACCTTGACCTTGTCGTATTCGCGGTTGTAGTAGGCCAGGGCGTTGTCCATGGAGTACTTCGCCACGAGGTAGTCGGAGGTCTCGGAGTAGTAGCCGCTGTGCGGGGTGAGCAGTACGTTCTCACGACCGAGCAGGGGGCAGTCGGAGAGGTCCGGGTTCTCGCTCTCGAGCATGTCCAGCGCCGCACCGCGCACCAGGTCGTTGTCGAGCGCCCAGACGAGGTCGTCGTCGCTGATGAGGGCGCCTCGTCCCTCATTGACGATGATGGGGCGCTTCTTCATCTTGGAGAAGGCCTCCTTGTTGAAGATGTGGTAGTTCTGGTCGGTGAGGTTCATGTGTATGGAGATGACGTCGCTCTCGGCGAGGAGCGTGTCGAAGTCAACCAGCTTGACGCCCATGCCCTCGGCGATCTCGGGCGGCAGGAAGGGGTCGTAGGCGATGACCGTCATGTCAAAGGCCTGGGCCTTGCGCGCGACGGACTGGCCGATGCGTCCAAGTCCGGCGATGCCCATGGTCTGGCCGGCGATGCGCTTCATGTGCTGATCGCGCGCCACGAGGTAGTCCCAGACGTGGTCCTGCTGCACGCTCTTGTCGTAGAGGCGGATGCTGCGCTGCAGGTTCAGCATGAGCGCCATGGTGTTCTCCGCCGTCTCCTGGGTGCAGTAGTCGAGGATGGAGCAGACGCCGATGCCGCGCTCGGTGGCGTAGTCTAGGTCGATCTCGTTGTAGCCGGTGGACTGGAAGGAGATGATGCGGCACTTCTTGAGCGCGTCGAGCTCCTTCCTGCCGAAGTAGACGTAGCCGTTGACTATGATGTCCGCGTCCTCTATCTCGCGGTAGAAGGCGCTGTTGTCGTCGCTGTGCTCATCGTAGACCGCGATGACGAGCTCTGCGCCCTCGGGGCAGCAGGACTTCTCGACGCTGATGTTGCGGTCCTTGGTATAGGGGACCTCTGCAAGCACTATTTTCATTGTATCTACTCCTTTTTCAGATAATGGCCTTGTTTTCCCGCATCCGGGCGATGTCCTCGGCGCTGTAGCCCAGCTCGGCGAACACGCTGTCCGTGTCCGCGCCGAGCACGCCGGCGGGGGTGTAGGGCCTGGTGACGTAGTCGGAGAATTTCACCGGCGGGCAGGGCATCATGACCTTCAGCCCATCCTTGAACTCGACCTCCTCGACAAAGCCGTTGGCGATGGCCTGCTCGTCGGAACTCACGTCGCTGAGGCGGCGCATGAGCTCGCAGGAGATGTTGTTCTCCTCGAGCAGCTTTATCCACTCGGCGCTTGGCCGGGTGAGGAATATCTCATTGAGCCGCGTGACGACCTCTACAACGGCGTCGGTCTTGGCGAGAGCCTCGAGCGAGGCGCAGCGCGGGTCGTCCAGGATGTCCTCTATGCCGAGCAGCTTTGCAAACTTGGGCAGATCACGGCCGTATTCGTTGTCAAAGATGCCGATGTAGCGCCCGTCGCCGCACTTGTAGAAGTGGCTGAAGGGGTCGGAGGGGCGCAGCGGGTCGTTGACGCGGTCGCCGGCGAACTGCTTCTGGTGGGATACGACGCCGATTGCGTTGCACCAGATGCCGCTCGCCATGAGCGAGGTGCTGACAAAGGTGCCCTCGCCGGTCTTTTCCCGGCCTATGACGGCCATGAGGATGCCGGAGAAGAATGCGGAGCTCGTGGCCATGTCCCCGAAGGCGTAGGTCGGCGTGAAGGGGAAGGAACCCGGCGCCTGCCAGTCTGCCAGCGGTCCGTTGCGCAGCCAGAAGGCGGTGGAATCAAAGCCCGGTTTGGCTGCGTCCGGCCCCTTGACGCCGAAGCCGGAGAAGTGGGCGTATATAAGAGAGGGGAAGCGCTCGTGCAGCGTCTCATAGTCCAGGCCGAGTCGGCCGAGGCTGGGCAGGCGCACGTTGGTGAGGAAGATGTCCGCGCCGTCCAGCAGCTTCAAAAAGGCCTCCTTGCCCTCCGGGTTCTTGAGGTCGATGCTGGTGAGCCGCTTGCCGGAGTTCTGTATGGCGAAGAGCGGGTTCTTGTCCATCTCGCAGACGACCTGCTCCCACTCGCCGGCGTGGCGCATCTCGTCGCCGTAGCGGGTCTCGACCTTAATGACCTCCGCCCCGTAGGCGCAGAGCATACGCCCCGCTGTGGGGGCGGCCACGACGGTCGCAAGCTCTATGACTTTTATCCCCTCAAGGGGCATTCTCGGCGTATTTTCCATGTCTTTTCTCCAAATCACAATTTCTCACTTGCGCGGGTCCTGCACCAGCTTGAACACCTTGTCCGGCTCGCCGTTTATGTAGTTGAGGGCGTTGAGCACGGATATCCGCTCACAGGCCTCGATGGAGTCGTCGGAGTAAAAGGCGCTGTGCGGGGTGACGATGCAGTCCTCGCGGCCGATGAAGGGGCAATTTTCAAGGTCGGGGCTCTCGCTGGTGAGCACGTCGAGGCCGACGGCCAGGATCTGGCCCGCATTGAGCGCCGCCAGCATGGCGTCCTCGTCCACCTCGCCGCCGCGGGAGACGTTCAGGAAGATGGGCTGCTTCTTCATCTTGGCGAACTTCTCGGCGTCGAAGTACTTCTCGTTGGTGTGGTTGAGGTCCATGTGGCTGGACACCACGTCGGAGTTCTCGAGCAGGTAGTCGATGTCCACGCGCTCGACGCCGTTTTCGGCAAAGTAGTCGTCATCCTTGAACGGGTCGACGGCGATGACGCGCATGCCGAAGGCCTTTGCGCGCGCGGCGACGGCCCTGCCTATCTTGCCGAGGCCGACGATGCCGAGGGTCTGGCCCCAGATGCCCTTGAGGCCCAGCGTCTCGAGCGAGGCGGTCTCCCAGACCTTCTCCACGTTCACGCGGCGCTGGAGGTAGGGCAGGCGCTTGCGCAGCGCGAGCATGAGCATCATGGTATGGTCCGCGACCTCCTTGGTGCAGTACTCGCCGATGGCCGAGACGGCTATGCCGCGGCTCTTGGCGTACTCGTGCGCCACGAAGTTCCAGCCCGTGGCCTGCACGGAGATGATCTTGCAGTTCTTCATGCGGTCGATGGTCTGCTCGTCGATGGGGGCGAAGCCGGTGATGACCGCGTCGCAGTCGGCGAGCGCCTCGCGGTAGGCCTCGAGATTCTGCTCGTCGTAGACGGCGAAGCCGACCTCCGTACCCTCCGGCATGCAGGCGAGCTCGGTGTCGATGTTTCTGTTTCTGGTTTCCGGGTATTCTGCAAATACGATCTTCATAGTCATCCCCCTTTTATCAGTCAGCAGCGGTTCCGTTCTTGTGCATTGCGTAAAACAACCGGGCCTTCTCCAGCTCCTCGGGCGTCTGGCGGTGGGTCAGGCAGACGACGAAGTAGAGCACGGCGGAGACGCCGAAGGAGGGCCAGAGCGCGTCCACTTCAAAGAGCGGCAGGTCCGTGAGCGCACCGCCCACATACCAGGCCACGGTTATGACCGTGGCCGAGACCATAGAGACAAAGGCCCCGGCGGAGCAGGAGCGCTTCCAGAAGGAGCCCCCTATCGTTGGCAGGAAGAGGCCCGCGGAGTTTATCGTGAAGGTTATGAGCAGGATGTTCATTATATCCTGATTATACCATCCAAACAGCGCCCCGAGCAAACCCACGAGCACGGAACACACGAGTCCCATGCGCATGAGCGTCTTTTCGGAGGCTTTCGGGTTGATAAAGCGCTGATAGATGTCCTTTGTGAGGCTGGCGGAGCCGGTGAGCACGGAGATGTCGGCCGTGGACATTATAGCGCTGAGAACGCCGATGAGTATGAGCCCCTTGAGCCCATGGGGAAAGATCTTCACGACCATCTCGGCCAGTACGTTGTTGGACTGCGTAAGGTCGGGCAGCAGGAGCTTGCCTGCCATGCCGAGATAGGTGCTGGCGCCCGCGATGACGAGCACGGCGATGGCCGCATATATGGTCCCCAGCCTGGCGCTGCGGGCGTCCTTTGCCGCGATGCAGCGGGTGAAGCTGTCCATGGACGTGAAGAACGACAATATCGTGGAAAAGGCGAGAGCGATTATCGTCGCCCAGCCCCAGCTGCCGAAGTCAAAGTAGCTCTCGGGCAGATCCGCCCGGAGAGACAGGCCCTCGGCCGCCATAGTGCCCGAGGTCATGGGCACCGCGATGACGACTATGCCCAGAATAAGCAGCAGCATCTGGACAATGTCGGTATAGGTAACGGCCAGCAGGCCGCCCGTGGATACATAGAATACGATGACCACCGCGGCTATCACATAGCACACGCCCAAACTCCATCCGGTCAGTACGTTCAGTATCGAGGCGCCCGCGACGAACTGAGCCGCCGTGTAGCCCACCATCGCGAGTATCGTGGTGATGCTGCTCATGACGCTGTTCTTGGCGTCATATCGGCTGCAGATCAGCTCGGGGAAGGTAATATTGTGAAGCACACCGCTGATGCGCTTTATCGGCTTTGCCATCACGAGGGCGAAGGTTATGCAGCCGGCCGCTATGGCCGTGACGTACCACACCGCCGTTATGCCCATGCTGTAACCGTTTGACGAGGTGCCGATGACGGACGAACCGCCTATCCAGCCGGCCATCCACAGTGCGCCGATCTTGAAGCTGCCCATGGAGCGGCCGCCCAGATAATAGTCGTCGACGCTAGACTGTTTTTTCTGTGCGTAGAGTCCGAGCACTATCATTCCGACAAAGTACAGCAGTATAATGAGTATGTCCAAAGTGTCCAGCGTGTCTGTCTCCCCCATTTCATAAGATCAGACCCTGTGCATCGGAGAAATGCGGGGTATACTTGCGCCCGGGTGCGAGGGTGCAGCTGTACGACGCGACCCGGGCGTATTCTTTATCAGAGCTTGGCGCCCGCGTGCAGGCAGTCGGAGTTCTTGGGGTTCACCTTGCCCTTTTTGGCAAAGTACTCGGCGACGAGCTTGTCCAGTACGTCCACCTCAAAGAGCCCGGTGTGCGCCGCAACGGCGCCGAGGAGCACGAGGTTCGCGCCCTTGGGGTTGTCGCAGTGCTGGGCCACCTCGGTCATGGGCACCTTGACGACCTTGATATCGTCGCGGTAAGTCCTGTCCTCATCGACGAGCGAGGCGTTGACGAAGAGGTAGCCGCCCGGCTTGATGCTGGACTCGAACTTGTCGATGGCGGGGGCGTTGAGCGCGCAGACGATGTCAGGCGCCTTGGAATAGGGGCTGGCTATGGGGCCATCGCTTATCTTTATGGTGCAGTTGGCGGTGCCGCCGCGCATCTCGGAGCCGTAGGAGGGGTACCAGGTGATCTCCTTGCCCAGCATCATCGCTGCATTGGCAACTATGAGGCCGGTCGTGAGCACGCCCTGACCGCCGAAACCGGCGCATATGATCTCAACCATCACTTGTTTCCTCCCTTGTTGATGAACTCTCCGATGGGGAAATACTTGGTCATTTCCTCGTGCACGAAGGTCTTGGCCTTCACCGGGGGCAGATTCAGGTTCGTCGGGCAGGGCGAGAGCAGCTCCACGAGGGAGAAGCCGTCGCCCGCGAGCTGATGCTCAAAGGCGTTGCGGATCATGCGCTTGGACTTGGTCATCCCGGCGACGCCCACCAGTTCGCCGCGGGCGAGATAGGCGATGTCCATGCCCTTGAGCAGCTCGACGCCGCTGAGAGTGCCGTAGCGCTTGGGGTCCTTGCCCTTCGGGGAGGTGGCGGTGCGCTCTCCGGGCAGGGTCGTGGGGGCCATCTGGCCGCCGGTCATGCCGAACACGGAGTTGTTGATGACGAACACGCAGATGTTGTCGTTCCTCAGCGCGGCATGGATGGTCTCGGCCATGCCGATGGAGTAGGCGGCGCCGTCGCCCATGTAGGCCATGACGGGGCAGTCAGGCCGGATGTGCTTGACGCCCACCGCAGTGGGGATATCACGGCCATGTGCGGCCATTATGGTGTCAAAGTTCCAGTAGTCGATGTTGAAGGAGCAGCAGGCGACGTCAACGACGGTCACGAGCTTTTCCTGTATGCCCAGCTCCTCGGCGACTTCGCCTATCAGGCGGCTGGCAAGGCCATGACCGCAGCCGGGGCAGAAGCCCGCGGAGGAGAATACGGAAGCAGGCGCTTTGAGTTTCATTTAGTTTTCCCCCTTTTCCAGCATGCCCTTGGCCTTTTCGATTATGGCGTCGGTCTCCGGCAGGCCAAAGAAGGTGCCGTAAAAGTCCACAGGGTATTTGTTCTCCACGGCCAGCCTGACGTCGTCGGTCATCTGTCCGAGTATGTTTATCTCCACAGTCATGAACGCCTTGGCCGCAGGGCACTGGGCAAAGGCCTTCACCGGGAAGGGCCAGAGCGTGATCGGGCGGATCAGGCCGAGCTTCAGGCCCTGCGCACGGGCGACGTCAACCGCCTCGCGCGAGATGCGGGAGCTGATGCCGTAGGCCACGAGCACGACCTCGGCGTCCTCGGTCTTGTAGGACTCCCAGCGCTGCTCGTTCGCCTCGATGGCGGCGTACTTGTCGCGGAGATACTCCACGTAGTCGGGTCTGGTGTAATAGGTGTTCTGCACCTTGCGGGGCGCCTGGCCGGCCTTGCAGCCGCGGACGGCCCAGTCATAGGTGTTTATGTCGTGCTCGTGCATCTCAGGGAGCTGCACGCCCTCCACCATCTGGCCTATCGCCGCGTCGGAGGCGATGAGGGCGGGGTGGCGGTACTTCTCGGCGAGGTCGAAGGCCGTCTGCATGAGGTCGCAGTTCTCCTGGACGCTCGCGGGGGCGAGTACTATGGTGCGGTAGTCGCCGTGGCCGCCGCCGCGGGTCATCTGCCAGTAGTCGCCCTGGCCCTGGGCTATGTCGCCGAGGCCGGTGCCTATGCGCATGACGTCGATGATGACGGCAGGCAGGTCGGCAGCTACGAGATAGGAGATGCCCTCCTGATTGAGCGAGAACCCGGGACCAGCGGAGCTCGTCAGCGCCCTCGCTCCCGCGGCGGATGCGCCCAGGAGCATGTTTATGCCCGCGAGCTCGGACTCGGTCTGCACAAAGGTGCCGCCGACCTCGTCCATACGCCAGGAGAGGTACTCGAGTATCTCAGTCTGGGGCGTTATCGGATATCCGCTGTAAAAACGGCAGCCCGCGCGGATCGCGGCTTCTGCCAGGGCCTCATTGCCCTTCATCAATTCCTTTGCCATTCTTTGACCTCCTCCTTATTCCAGGATCTCGAACACGCTGTCGGGGCAGACCCGGTAGCAAGAGCCGCAGGCTATGCACAGCTCGTCGTTCACCTGGATGGTGTCGTAGCCTTTTTCGCTTATGTGCCCGGTGAAGGAGATGGCCTTGCGCGGACACTCCTCAACGCAGTAACCGCAGCCCTTGCAGCGGGCGATGTTCAGCTTTACTTTGCTCATTTTGCGCCTCCTAAAATTATCATGCGACAGAGCCGCTGGCCTTTTTTGCATTCCTGTGCGCGATATACACGGCCAGAAGTGCCGCGATTATGCCGAGAACAGCGGTGCCGATGCCATAGATGAAGATCCTCGTGTATCCGGCTTCGCCATAGGTGTCTATCCACTTGCCGAACATCGTGTGCACGAACATGTCGGGCAGATAGCCGATGAGCGTGGCGATGGCCACGGCGGTGGCGGAGACGTTGGTGGGGATGCCGAGCTCAGGCTGCACGGAGAAATAGGTGCCCTTGCACAGGAACATCGCCACGCCCACGAGCAGCAGCAGCACGACCAGAAGACCGCCGCTTATTCCGGTGGGCAGTACGAGGAAGAGTCCGAGGGTCACGGCGCAGGCCGCCTGGCCGAGCACCTGCTCCTTGGAAACGGACTTGAACGCCTTGTCCGCGATGTAGCCGCCGAGCGGACCGCCCACGAGGCGGCAGCCGTAGGTCCTTATCGTGCCTATGCTTGAGGCCAGGACGGCGGACATGCCGAGGACGTTGGTGCTGTAGGGCGTCAGGTAGCTCGCGACGGCGGAGATGGTCACGTAGCACCAGACGAGGATGGACATTATCCACACGCCGGGGATCTTGAAGGTGGAGATGTAGTCCTTGAGGCCGATCTTCTCGGCCTTTTCGGCGCTTGCGGCGCCGTAGGCGGCGTTCTTGGGCATGAGGACGAGAACGAGGATGCCGGAGACGAGGCTCAGCACGCCCATGCTGGCGACGGCGCTCTTGAAGCCGGTTACAAGGTCGCCCGCGCCGGCGATGGCCATGATGCCGAGCATGACGAAGCTCAGCAGCAGCGAGGCAAGGCCGTTGAGGGCCTCAAAGATGCCGAAGATGCGGCCCTGCTCCTCGTCGGAGCCGGTCATGCGGATGCCCTTCATCAGAGAGGGCCAGAAGGCGAAGCCGCCGGTCAGAGCCATCAGGCACCAGATGATGACGCTCATGGTGTAGCTCTGGTAGGTGAACATGAAGAGGAAGCTCAGCACGGCCTGGCCAAAGATGGAGGCCAGCAGCACCGGCTTGGGGTTGAAGCGGTCACCTATCCAGCCGCCCGGCAGATAGGAGATCGTCAGGGCTATCGTGTAGTATGTCATCAGCGAGCCGAGCTGCTCGTTTGTGCAGCCCATGGCGGCGATCATCTGATCGTAGAAACTCGATTTCATGTAGGGCATGACGTACATAAAGCCGTAAGCTATGCCCAGTGCGAAGAGCAGCAAAAATCTTTTTACGTTTTTGTTGGACATGGTTCTCCTCCTTTAATTGAACTCTCCCTTTTTTCCATTCTCCCAAAAAAATCTCCCTGGACCCTTGTGCAGCCGCACCTCCTTTTGCATTGGCCGCTTGAAAAAACGCGTCCTTCATGTTACGCTAATAACAGAAGAGATAATTGGACGGACCAATTTTTGGCGTAAAAAACAGCGGCATCCAAATGCCGGTCATTTTGACGTACTTGTTAAAAGAATCTCAAATTGGTCAGTCCAATTTGTATAAGATAATAATAGCAAACTCATTTTTCCGTGTAAATGGACTTTAAAGTAAAAATTTAAGTGGTGCATTTGTGGATTGTGTACAAGGGGCACTAAGAGGAGGGGCAATGTTGGAAATACTGCGCAATTCCGGCAACAGCATCAACTGTGAGAAGATCGTCGACTACATAGAAAACGAGATCATCCAGGGGCGGCTCCGAAAGGGGGACAAGCTGCCGACGGAGCGGAAGATGGCGGAGGACATGGAGGTCAGCCGGGCCTCGGTGCGCGAGGCAATAAAGGCGCTGGAGGTCATGGGCATAGTGAAGTCCATCCAGGGCAGCGGCAACTACATCACCGACAACCCGGACAGCACGATCAACAGGCCCCTCTGCGCCCTTTTCGCCCTGGACGACGGGACACTGGACAATCTGCTCCAGCTCAGGATCATGCTGGAGGTGGAGGCATGCAAGGACATAGTCAAAAACGCCTCCGACGAGGACATCGCCGAGCTCTCAAAGCTGGCGAAATACGACTATGACAGTCTGCCCATCAGCGCACAGTCCGAGTGCGACTCCGCCTTTCACCGCAGCATAGTGCAGATGAGCCGGAACACACTTGTCAAATACCTCTACACCACTCTCTCGCGCCTGATGGACGCCTGCCGGGTCAGGGTGCTCTCCGCCACCGCCGACAGGGGCGAGAACTACATCACCCGTGACGACCATTACGACATAGCCGCCTCTCTGGCCCGCCGGGATGCCGCCGGAGCGGAGGCAGCCGTGCACCGCCATCTGGAGCTCAACAGCGAGTACCGCGAGATGCTGGACACCCCGTACAGGAAGCTGATGTAGCGCGGACAAAAAAAGACCGCCGGCAGGCAAATTGCCTCCGGTGGTCTTTGCATGTCTTCAGTTTTCTTCCTTCACATATTCGCGCACCAGACCCCAGAGCTCGGGTTTCACCACAGCCTCTACCGTGACGCCGTCCTCGCCGTATTCAAGCGAGAGCACCGCCGCCTCGCGCCGGAGCGTGTCTGCTATGCCCGCCTTGTCATAGGGCAGCAGCAGCGTGACCCTGCGGCTCTCCCGTCCCAGGATCTCGGCGATCTTCTTCACCAGCTCCGCCGTGCCTTCCCCGGTCTTTGCGGAAATGCACACCGTGTTCTCCCCGCGTGGCAGTACGCCGATGTAGCGGTCGCACTTGTTGTAAACTCTGATGCAGGGCGTGGAGCCCGCACCGAGCCGGTTTATGAGGTCCTCGACGACCTCGATCTGCGTGAGCATGTCCGGGCTGGAGATGTCGATGACGTGCAGCAGCACGTCTGCATATTGCAGCTCCTCGAGCGTGGCCTTGAAGGCTTCCACCAGGTGGGTCGGCAGCTTGCGGATGAAACCGACGGTGTCGGATATGAGCGCCTCCTGCGCCTCGTCCAGCTTGAGCCGGCGAGTCGTGGTGTCCAGAGTGTCGAAGAGGCGGTCGTTCGCCGGAATGTCGGAGCCCGTCAGCGTGTTCAGGAGCGTGGATTTGCCCGCGTTGGTGTAGCCCACGATGGCCACGACGGGCATGGCGTTGCGCTCACGGCGGCGGCGCTGGACGCCGCGGACCTTGCGCACCTGCTCTAGTTCCTCACGGAGCTTCTGTATCTTCCGCCTGATGTGGCGGCGGTCCGTCTCCAGCTGGGTCTCGCCCGGACCGCGAGTGCCTATGGGCGAAGCCCCGCCCGAGGCGGTCTGGCGCACCAGGTGGGTCCACATGCCTGTCAGCCGGGGCAGCAGGTATTCGTACTGCGCCAGCTCGACCTGGAGCTGGCCCTCGCGCGTGCGGGCACGCTGGGCGAAGATGTCCAGAATGAGGCCGGAGCGGTCCAGGACCTTGACGCCCAGCTCCTCGGACAGCACGCGGTGCTGCGAGGGGGAGAGTTCGTTGTCGAACACCGCGAGGTCGCACTCGGAGTTCGTTATGAGTTCCTTGAGCTCGGCCACCTTGCCCTCGCCGATGAACGAGCGCGGGTCGGGCGTCGGCCGCTGCTGGAGCACCACTCCGGCGACCTCTCCGCCGGCGGTGTCCACAAGCTCGGCAAGCTCCTCCATGGAGACGTCCGTGCTCCGCTCGTCCGCATCCATGGACGCGGCGGAGAGTCCGGCGAGCACAGCGCGCTCCCTCTTCTTTGCCGTATCGTTTATATCTGATCCCTCATTTCAAGCAAATGCAAAAGCCGCCACGCTCTCGTGCGTGGCGGCTTTCAGAATCTTATTTGATCCCGTACTTCTTGTTGAACTTATCGACACGACCGCTGGTGTCCACGAGCTTCTGCTTGCCCGTGTAGAACGGGTGGCACTTGGAGCAGATCTCAACGGTGATGTTCTCCTTCGTGGAGCCGGTCTCGATAACGTTGCCGCAGGCGCACCTGATGGTGGTCTTATAGTACTTCGGGTGGATGCCTTCCTTCATTTTCCTTCACCTCAGCATTGGGCTGTCTTGAGTATGTCATCACATGGTTACAAGACGCAAATGTGATTGTAACACAGGACCCGTCCCATTGCAAGGACTTTTTGCGTTTTTTCTTCAGGAAAGCAGCTCCCGCAGCCGCTCCACAGCCCGGCGCTCCAAGCGCGAGACCTGGACCTGTGAGACGCCTATGACCCGCGCTGCGGCATCCTGGGTCATGTCGTGGAAAAACCTGAGCCCTATGACCTGCCGCTCACGCTCAGGAAGAGAGTCTATCGCCTCCCGGAGCGAGACGTGCTCGACAAGGCGCTCCTCCTGGCCGTAGTCGCCGAGCACCTGTTCGAGCGTGAAGCCCTCCTCCCCGCTCTCTCGCTGGAGGCTCTCCGCCGGACCGGTGGCCGTCTCTGCGACGGCGATGTCCTCAGGGCTTATCCCCGTCTCGTCCGCAAGCTCCGAGAGCGTCGGCTCCCGGCCCAGACGCTGTTCCAGCGCCGTCCTGGCCGAGCGGATGAGCGCCGCCCGCTCCTTTATGCCGCGGCTTACCTTCACCGCCCCGTCGTCACGCAGAAAGCGGCGTATCTCCCCCGAGATCTTGGGCACGGCATAGGTCGAAAACTGCGTGCCGAAGCTCTCGTCGTAGCCCTCAATGGCTTTGAGAAAACCCACGCAGCCGAGCTGATAGGGGTCCTCGGAGTCCACGCCCCGGCCGAAGAAACGGCGTGCGACGCTCCAGATGAGGCCGGAGTTCTCCGTGACCATGCGCTCCGCCGCCTCCCTGTCCCCGGCTCTCGCCGAGCGCAGGCACTCTATGGTCTCCTCGGTCATTTAACCGCCCTGCCTCGGCTTTATGGCACGGACCATGGTCACAGTGGTGCCCCTGCCGGGTGCCGAGCGGACACGGAGCTTGTCCGTGAAGCTCTCCATGATGGTGAAGCCCATGCCGCTGCGCTCGGCCCCACCCGTGGTGAAGAGAGGCTCGCGCGCCTTTTCAATGTCCTCTATGCCCCGTCCCCAGTCCTTGACGACTATCTCCAGCCTGCCGCCCTTCATTATCCGCAGCCGGAGCATGATACGTCCGATGCTGTCAGGGTAGGCGTGGACGATGCAGTTCGTCACCGCCTCGCTCACCGCCGTCCTGATATCGCCCAGCTCCTCTAGCGTGGGGTCAAGCTGGGCAGCAAAAGCCGCTGCCGCCGCACGGGCAAAACCTTCGTTCACACTGCGGCTTGGAAACTCGATCTTTATGTAGTTCTCCGCTCTCATACGCGCTGCTCTCCCTTCACCGGTATAAGCCTGTCTATCCCCGAGGCATCCAGCACCCGCAAGGGCTGGCGCCTGGGATTCGCAACCGCCGCACGTCCGCCCGTCTCCCGCATCCGGCGCTCCGTCCTCATTATCAGTGCTATGCCGGAGGAATCCATGAACGTCAGCCCCGAGAGGTCCAGGACCGCGTCTCGAGGCATGTATTTGTCCAACAGCCCGTCTATCGTCCTCATCGCGCCCTTGGCGCCATGATGATCCAGCTCCCCGGACAGATGCAGTGTCAGCCGCCCGGAGGAATAGCTCGTCGTTATCTCCATGTGTGAGCCCTCCTTTCCTGCTATTTTATTAGACCGCGAGACAGGATGCGGTCGAAACCCGTCGCGCGGCTCAAAAAGTGGTAAAATCGTTTAACGGAAAATATTTATCGATTTTCGATAAATAATACTTGCAATTCGATAACGCCCATGCTATACTCGCCTCGAAAGGAGCTGTTAGGATGAAACAAAAGGAGCTCTCCCGCTGGATGAAGGCCATAGTTGTGCTGGGCTTTATCTGCATACTCTTTCTCGACGCCGTATGGGTGCCGGAGCTGGGCAAGGACCTTGCGTGGAACACGCCGAACCTCAAACCGATGTTCTGGCCCTGCCTCATATACTTCTGGATAAGCACGATACCGGTCATGGTGTTCATGGCGCTGGTGTGGAAGATGGCCACGGAGATAGGCCGCGACAACAGCTTCTGCATGAAGAACGCGCTGAGGCTGCGCACCTGCAGCCTGCTTGCGGCGGCGGACACGCTCTATTACATCATCGGCGGCGTGGTGCTGCTCTCGATGAACCTGCTGCACATCGGCATAGCCATCATCGGCCTGGGCGTATGCGCCGTCGGGGCGGCGATCTCCGTGCTGTGTGCGGCGCTCTCGCACCTGACGCGCAAGGCTGCGGACATGAGGTCGGAAAACGACCTCACCATCTGAGGTGGCGGCCATGATACGGATAAATCTCGACGTAATGCTCGCAAAGCGCAAGATGAGCCTCACGGAGCTGGCGGAAAAGGTCGGCATCACGCTTGCAAACCTCTCCGTGCTCAAGACCGGCAAGGCCAAGGCCGTGCGCTTTTCAACTCTGGACGCGCTCTGCCGCGCGCTGGCCTGCCAGCCCGGGGACATACTGGAGTTCACAGAGGAGGGCAGCAATGGATGAGCGCATAGAGAATCCTAGACCGATATTCGGCGTGCGCGAGGTGCTGATGCTGCCTGCGGCGCTCTGCCTAGGCATACTGTGGCAGAACGTGTTCACGATAGAGGGTCTGGCGACCCTCGTGTTCGGCCCAAAGCCGGGTCCTGCGCTGGGAGCGGCGGTGTTCACGGCGGCCATCTGGGCCTTCGTGCTGCTGTTTCTGGGCAAGCGGGCTCGCTGGAACGGATACAACATCGGTCTCGCCGCCGGCGTGGGCCTGCTGACGGCGTTCTGCGTGCTCGGGGGCTGCGGGGGCGTGAGGTTTGTGAACTTCATCCTCATCTTCTGCGGCTCGGTACTGGCGTTTTTCTCGCTCTCCGGCCGCTCGGCGGCGGCGCTCACCGACGCTCGCTGCGTGGGCGAGGCGGTGGGGCTGTTTTTCAGGGCGATATTCACCAACTGGGGCAAGCCCTTCCGCGCGCTCGGCGGAATGAAGGAGGGCGGCAAGGGCCGGCATGTGCTCGAGGGCGCAGTGGCGGCGCTGCCGGTGCTCGTGGTGGTGATACTGCTCTTTGCCGGGGCGGACCAGGTGTTCGCGGGCTATTTCACCGGGATCGCGGACTGGTTTTCCGGGCCGGAGGTCACGGTGAGGGTGATGCGCGTCATCTGCATACTCTTCTTCAGCTTCTGCTTTTTCTCGGCGCTGTACTTCGCCGTGAACGGTCCCGAGCCTGCGGAGGGCAAAAAAAGAGAGCGCCCGGACGGCGCTCCGGCGGCCTATGTGACCGCGCTGGCGCTGCTGGCGCTCGTGCATATTGCGTTTTGTGCCGTGCAGTTCGCCTATCTCTTCGGCGGAGCCGAGGCGGCGGCGATGCAGGGCGGCTGGGCCGAGTACGCGAGGCGGGGCTTTTATCAGCTGGTGCTCGTGGCGGCGATAGACCTCGGCTTCGTGCTCGTCTGCGCCGTGAACGGCGGCGGGAGCAGGGCGGAGAAGGCGCTGTCGCTGCTGGTGTGCGCGCTGACGCTGGTGATACTGGCCTCGGCGTTCTGGCGGATGCGGCTCTATATCCTCGCCTACGGGCTGAGCCTGCTGCGGGTGATGACGCTGTGGGCCATGGCCTTCATACTGCTGAGCCTGGTACTGGCGGCGGTAAAGGTACTGCGCCATGACTTCAAGTTCTGGCCCTGGTTCGCGGCTCTCGGGCTCTACGGCTGGGTGCTGTTCAACGCGGCAAATGTGGACGCTCGGATTGCGGATTACAACGTGGACGCATATCTCGACGGCCGCCTCTCCCAGGTGGAGACG
>CAUAHS010000013.1 GCA_958428885.1 uncultured Eubacteriales bacterium | reverse complement strand
TTTGCCTATGCCGGGGAGCATGGCAAACTTGTCTATAAGGTTTTCAAGCGCCGCCGGGAAAAAGGACATATATTTCTACCTCTTGTGAAAAGTTTCAGGCTATGACATCCGCCGCCATGCGTATGCCGGCTATGGCCGCCGCACGGTCGCTCTTGCCGAAAACGGCGCTGCCTGCAACGAGGACGTTGGCGCCCGCATCAACCACGAGCGGAGCCGTGCTCTCGTCTATGCCGCCGTCCACCTCGACCTCGCAGCCGGGGCGGTACTGCTCTATGAGCGCGCGGATGCCGCGGATCTTGGGCAGCATGTCCGCCATGAAGCTCTGTCCGCCGAAGCCGGGCTCAACCGTCATCACAAGCACCATGTCAAGCTTGTCGAGATAAGGCAGCACGACGGAGGCCGGCGTCTTTGGCTTTATAGCCAGGGCCGCCAGCTTGCCCTTGGATTTTATCTCGTCCAGCGCCGTGAGCACGTCCTGCGGCTCATCTGCCTCGACGTGGAAGCAGACGAGGTCGGCACCCGCGTCACAGAACTTGCCGACGTAGCGGTGCGGCCTGTCTATCATCAGATGCACGTCCAAAAACATGTCCGTCGCCTTGCGGAGCGACTTGACCACCGGGATTCCGATGGAGATGTTCGGCACAAATAGGCCGTCCATAACGTCGACATGGACATAGTCGGCGCCGCCTGCCTTTATCTCTTCAACCTCGTCCGCCAGCCGGACAAAGTCCGCCGAGAGTATCGAGGGTGCTATCTTTTTTTCCATGTTGTACCTCCCGTAACGCGGTACATGCCGCGGGCATAAAATATCTCAGCGGAAAGGCGCGCCGGCCTTCGCTTTTATATAGGGAGTGCGGGGCTCATCCGCCCCGTGCTCCCGGCTGCATCACATATCAAATTATTATACTACGTTTACACAGCCCGGCGCAACTGTTTTTGCTTAACAGACGCCGGAAAGGCGCAAAAAAGCGGGGAAAATCCCCGCTTTTTTGCCGTATTGCGGGCTCAGTCCCGCTTTACTATCTCTTCTGCGGACTTAAAAATGCAGTCTGCCGGCACAACGCCGCGGACTGACGAGGTCGGGTAGATGCTCGCCCTGCGTCCGATGACGCTGCCGGGGTTCAGCACGCTGTTGCAGCCGACCTCCACGCAGTCGCCGAGCATGGCGCCGAACTTCTTAAGGCCGGTCTCGATACGCTCGTCGCCGCCCTTGACGACGACCAGGGTCTTGTCGCTCTTGACGTTGGACGTGATGCTGCCCGCGCCCATGTGCGCGCGGTAGCCCAGCACGGAGTCGCCTACATAGTTGTAGTGCGGCACCTGTACCTTATCGAACAGCACGACGTTTTTCAGCTCCACGGAGTTGCCCACGACGCAGCCCTTGCCGACGATGGCGCTGCCGCGGATGAAGGCGCAGTGGCGCACCTCGGCCTCGTGGTCGATTATGCAGGGCCCGCCGATATAGGCGCTGGGGAACACCTTGGCGTCCTTGGCTATCCAGACGTCATCCGCCGGGTGGTCGAACTCGCTCTCGGGCAGGGTCGCCCCGAGTTTGAGGATGAAGCCCTTAATCTCGGGCAGGACCTCCCAGGGGTACTCCTTCCCCTCGAAGAGTTCCGCCGCTATCGTATGCTCAAGGTCGAGCAGGTCGCTAATCTTATACATCATTTCACCCTCACCAGATGTCCGCTCTCGCGCATGGAATCGATTATCTCATCCACAGCGGCTTCGCAGACCTCGTCGGTCTCGGCCTCTGCCATGACACGCAGCACGGGCTCAGTACCGCTCTTGCGCAGCAGCACACGCCCGCTGTCGCCGAGGCGCTCTTCCACCTTCTTCACGCAAGCCTGCACGGCGGCGTCAGCCATTGTGCCGTCCTTGTCGTCCACGATGACGTTCTTGAGCACCTGCGGATAGATGGTCACGGGGGCGGCCAGCTTCGAGAGGGGCAGCTTGGAGTCCAGCATGACCTGCATGACCTTTATGGCGGTTATCAGGCCGTCGCCGGTGGTGGCGTACTTGGAGAAGATGATGTGTCCGGACTGCTCGCCGCCGATGAGGTGGCCGTTGGCGCGCATGTTCTCCCAGACGTACTTGTCGCCCACGGCGGTCTTTTCATAGCCTATGCCCGCCTCGTCAAGCGCCTTGTAGAGGCCGAAATTGCTCATGACGGTGGTGACGACCGTGTTGGTGTCCAGTCTGCCGCGCTCCTTCATGTGCTTGGCGCACATATACATTATCTCGTCGCCGGAGACGTAAGCGCCGTTTTCGTCCACCGCGAGGCAGCGGTCCGCGTCGCCGTCGAAGGCGAAGCCGACGTCGAGGCCGTTTTCACGCACCAGCTTTTGCAGCGCGCCGATATGGGTGGAGCCGCAGTCGACGTTGATGTTCAATCCGTCGGGCTTGTTGCCGATGACGCAGGTGTCCGCGCCCAGGGCGTCGAACACGCTCTTGGCTATCATCCAGGTGCTGCCGTTGGCGCAGTCAAGGCCGACCTTCACGCCCTTGTAGGAGTGGGTCGAGAGGCTGATGAGATAGCCTATGTACCTGTTGCGGCCTGCCGAGTAGTCCACGGTGCGGCCGATGTCCGCGCCGGTGGCGTGCGGCGGCTCGGGGGCGACGCCGTCGAGATACGCTTCGATCTCGTCGAGGACGCTCTCCTCCATCTTCTCGCCCTGGCTGTTCAAGAGCTTTATGCCGTTGTCGTGGTAGGGGTTGTGGCTGGCGCTTATCATTACGCCGCAGTCAAAGTCGTCCACGCGCGCGATATAGGAGACGCTGGGCGTGGTGGTGACGTGCAGCAGATAGGCGTCCGCACCCGAGGACGTGAGGCCAGCGGACAGGGCACACTCGTACATGTAGCTGGAGCGGCGGGTGTCCTTGCCGATGACTATCTTGGCCTTGTGGTCACGGCTGTAGTACCAGCCGATGAAGCGGCCGATCTTGAATGCGTGCTCCGCCGTGAGGTCGACGTTGGCCTCGCCGCGGAAACCGTCGGTTCCAAAATATTTTGACATCTTTTCCTCCATATGAAGAGCCGCGGGAGCACATCGTATCCCGCGGCTCAGATAAAACTTGGGTTATGACAGTTTGCTTGCGGCGGCCTCGTCCAGATAGAGCTCGACATCGTCGTGCAGCTGGAGCAGAGACGCGGGGACGGCGATCTCGGGGCGGCCCTCGACCGTCTTCTTGATTATCTCCGCCTTGCCCTCGCCGAAGGCCATTAGGATGATGCTCTTAGCCTGCATGACGGTGTGGATGCCCATGGTGACGGCGTGGGTCGGGACATCGTCTATGGAGGCGAAGAAGCGCTTGTTGGCCTCGCGCGTGGAGTCCGTGAGCTTCACGATGTGGGTCATGGAGGTGAAGGGCGTCAGCGGCTCGTTGAAGCCGATGTGGCCGTTGTTGCCGATGCCGAGGAGCTGCAGGTCGATGCCGCCTGCGGCCTTTATCTCGGCGTCGTACTGCTCGGCCTCCTCGTCGCTCTTGACGGCGCCGGAGGGGACGTGCGTGGCCTCCATGCGGATGTCGACCTTCTCGAAGAGGTTCTTGTTCATGAAATAGCGGTAGCTCTGGTCGTGCGTCCCGTCGAGGCCGATGTACTCGTCGAGATTGAAGGTGGTGCACTTTGCGAAGGACAGCTTGCCTTCCGCGCATAGCTTTGCCAGCTCGGCATAGAGTCCCAGCGGGGTCGAGCCGGTGGCAAGGCCGAGGACGGCATCCGGCTTCTCATTGAGGAGCTTGACGTACCTCTGTGCAGCTTTTTTGACTACTTCTTCCTGGGTGCCGATTATGAGTTTCAAAACAGTTTGCCTCCTGTCTTATATGATCCTCTTTATCCTCTCGACAGCCTCGGCGGTGTTTGCCGCGTCGCCGAAGGCGGTCAGGCGTATGAAACCCTCACCCGAGGGACCAAAACCCGCACCGGGGGTGGTTACAACGTTTGCTTCCGTCAGCAGGCGGTCAAAGAACTCCCAGGAGCCCATCCCGCCGGGAGCTCGGAACCAGATATACGGCGAATCCGTGCCGCCGTAGACCTCGAGCCCCGCCGCGGTGAGTCCCGCGCGGATGACCCGGGCGTTATTCATGTAGTAGCCTATCATCTCGGCGATCTGGGCCTTGCCCGCCTCGCTGTAAGTGGCCTCGGCGGCCTTTTGGATGACATAGGCCGTGCCGTTGAACTTGGTGCTCTGGCGGCGCATCCAGAGGTCATAGAGGCTCTCGCCGCCGCGCTTGAGCGCGCGCGGGATGACCGTCCAGCCGCAGCGCGTGCCGGTGAAGCCCGCGGTCTTGGAGTAGCTGCAGAACTCGATGGCGCACTCCTCGGCGCCGGGGATCTCGTAGATGGTGCGGGGCAGCTCCAGGTCCGACATGTACGCGCGGTAAGCCGCGTCGTAGAGGATGATGCTGCCGTGCTCGTTGGCATAGTCCACCCAGGGCTTGAGCTGCTCCTTCGTCGCGGCCATGCCGGTCGGGTTGTTCGGGAAGCAGAGGTAGATCATGTCGGGCACGGTCTTGGGCAGCTCCGGGAAGAAGCCGTTTTCCGCCGTGCAGGGCATGTAGACGATCTTCGTCCACTTGCCGCCGTCCCAGTCCCCCGCCCTGCCGCTCATGGCGTTGGCGTCGATGTACACGGGGTACACGGGGTCGCAGACGGCGACGATGTTGTCCTCGGAGAAGATGTCGCCAATGTTGCCGCAGTCGGACTTCGCACCGTCGGAGACGAAGATCTCGTCGGCCGTTATCTTGGCCCCGCGGGGGGCGTAGTCGTTCTTCACTATGGCCTCGCGCAGGAAGTCATAGCCCTCATAGGGGCCGTAGCCCATGAAGCTCTCCTTGCGGCCCATCTCGTCAGCGGCGGCCTTGAGGGCCTCAACGCAGGCAGCGGGCAGGGGCAGAGTCACGTCGCCTATGCCGAGCTTTATGAGCCGCTTATCCGGGTTCTGCGCCGAATACGCCGCGGTACGGCGGGCGATCTCGGCGAAAAGGTAGCTGCCGGGGAGTTTTCCGTAGTTTTCGTTGAGCTTGATCACTTAGAGCACCTCACAGGAGAAGTTCGCCGTCAAAGACGGTGACGGCGGGACCGGTCATGTAGATGAGGTTCTCGTCGCGATTCCACTCGATGTTGAGCTCGCCGCCGCGCAGGAGCAGCTTGGCATAGGGCTCGCACTTGCCGTTGACGACGGCGGCGGCCAGAGCCGCGGTGGAGCCGGTGCCGCAGGCGAGGGTCTCTCCGCTGCCGCGCTCCCAGACGCGCATCTTCAGCGTGGTGCGGTCGATGACCTGGACGAACTCGGTGTTTATCCTCTCCGGGAAGAGCGGGCAGTTCTCAAAGAGCGGGCCTATCGTGGGCAGGTCCAGCCAGTCGACATTGTCGACAAACACTACGGCGTGCGGGTTGCCGACGGACACGGCAGTGACATTCCACTGCATTCCGCCGACCTCCATGGGCTGGTTGATGAAGCTCTCGCCGTCGGTCAGGACGGGGATCTTCTCCGCCTTGAACTCGGGCTGGCCCATGCAGACGCGCACGCTCTCGACCACGCCGTTCTCGACGTTCAGCCAGAGGGTCTTGACGCCGGCGCCGGTATCGACGTCTATGACGGTCTTGTCGGTCATGCCGCGCTCATAGACGTACTTTGCCACGCAGCGGATGCCGTTGCCGCACATCTGGGCGCAGGAGCCGTCCGCGTTGTACATATCCATCTCAAAATCGGCCTTGTCGGACGGGCAGATGCAGATGAGCCCGTCGCCGCCCACGCCGAAGTGCCTGTCGGACACGAGGCGAGCCAGCGCAGGGCGGTCATCGACCGTCTCTTCAAAGCAGTTTACATACACATAGTCGTTGCCGCAGCCGTGCATTTTTGTAAACTTCATGCTGTCACTCCCAATCTATGGACTTATATGCACATTATATACGACTTTCACGCGCCTTGCAACGATTGTTTTGTTTCATCAAAAGGCCGGGAGCGCCAAAAAACGCGCCCTGGAAGGGCGCGTTTTTGGTATTCGCATTAAATCTTGCCTTATTTCTTCGCAAAGGGCTTGGACAGAGACTTGATGGCGATGGAGCCGTAGCGCTTCGCAACGTGCGGGGCAACGCTCGGGACCAGCTTGTCGTAGTCGAGGCCCTCGACGTCGCGCACGCGCTCGAGGTGGATGGCGTCGAACTTGCACTTGGTGGTGCAGATGCCGCAGCCGATGCACATGTACTCGTCGAGCACGACGGCGCCGCAGCCGAGGCAGCGCTCCGTCTCCTTCTTGAGCTGCTCCTCCGTGAAGGTGCCGCGCAGGTCGTGGAAGGTCTTCTTGGCCTCCTCGGGCGAGCCGTCGGCGGCCTTCTGCCTCGGGATGGAGTGCAGGTTCCTGATGGGGACGACCACGTTGTCCTTGTCGAGGGACAGGTAGTCCTTCACAGCCCTGCCGAGCACCAGGCTCTGGCCCTCGTGTACGAAGCGGTGGATGGAGATGGAGCCCTCCTTGCCTGCCGCAATGGCGTCGATGGCGAACCTCGGTCCGGTGACAACGTCGCCGCCGGCGAAGATGTCGGGCTCGCCGGTCTGCAGAGTGATGGGGTCGACGACAACGGTGCCGTTCTTGCCGCGCTGGACCTTGGTGCCGTCGAGCATATTGCCGAGGTCGACCTTCTGGCCGGTGGCGGCGATGACGCTGTCGACAGCCAGCTCCTCGAAGACGCCCTTGCGCTCGATGGGCTGCCTCCTGCCGGAGGCGTCGGACACCGCGGACAGCTCCATGCACTGGAGACGGATGCCGGTGACGGCCTCGTCGCCCAGGATCTCCGCGGGCTTGACCAGGTACTTGAACTGCACGCCCTCGGCCTCGGCCTCAGCGACCTCGTCCGCGGCGGCGGGCATCTCCTCCGCGGTGCGGCGGTAGATGACGTAGACATTCTCGGCGCCCAGCCTTATGGCGGTGCGCGCAACGTCCATGGCGGTGTTGCCGCCGCCGATGACGGCGACGTTCTTGCCGACCTTGACGTCCTCACCGGCGTTCACGGCCTTGAGGAACTCGATGCCGCCCCAGACGCCGGCCTTGTCGTCGCCGGTGCAGCCCACGGGGGCGCTCTTCCAGGCGCCGGCAGCGAGGTAGAACGCCTCGTAGCCCTGCTCGCGCAGCTGGGCGATGGTGACGTCCTTGCCCACGTCCACGCCGCAGCGGAACTCGACGCCCAGGTCACGCAGGACCTCGATCTCGGCCTCGACAACGTCCTTCTCAAGGCGGAAGGACGGGAGAATGCGGGTCAGCATGCCGCCGACCTTGTCGCCCTTCTCGAACACGGTGACGGGATAGCCCTTGACCGCGAGGTAGTAGGCGCAGGAGAGGCCGGACGGGCCGCCGCCGATGACAGCGATCTTGTTGGTGAAGGGCTTGCCGGTCTGGTTGAGCATCTTCGGCACAAAGCGCGTCTCGGCGGAGAGCTCCTTGTCCGCGATGAACTTCTTGATGTCGTCGATGGCGATGGGGTCGTCGATGTCGCCGCGGGTGCAGGCGTCCTCGCAGGCGCGGTTGCAGATACGGCCGCAGACCGCCGGGAAGGGGTTCTCGTTCTTTATGAGCTCCAAAGCCTCGAGATAGCGGCCCTGGGAAGCGAGCTTGATGTAGCCCTGGACGGGGATGTGCGCCGGGCACTGGGTCTTACATGGCGCGGTGCCCTCGTCGGCGACCTTGCTGCGGTTGGTGCGGTAGTCGACGTTGTACTTGTCCTTGCCCCAGAGGCTGTCCATCGGGGTGAGCTGAGGCTCGGCAGGCTTTTCCTCGTTCTTGGCGCAGAGCTTGGTGCCCAGCTTGAGGGCGCCCATCTGGCAGTTGTCCACGCAGAGGCCGCAGGCCACGCACTTGTCGCGGTCGACCTTGGCGACGTAGTTGGTCCTCAGCATGTCCGGGGCGTTGAAGTACTCGCCAAGGCGCAGCGCGAGGCAGGAGCAGCCGCAGCAGTTGCAGATGGCGGTGGGGCCGTCATAGCCCTCGGCGGCGTTTATCTCATGGACAAGGCCGTTGTCCTCGGCGCGCTTGAGGATCTCCAGCGCCTCCTCCTTGCTGACCAGCCTGTGGCTGCCCTGCTCGGAGAAGAACTTGGCGTTGTCGTCTATGTACATGCACATGTCGTCCTCGAGGTGGCCGCAGCCCTCGCCCATGAGACGCCTGGTGCGGCGGCAGGAGCAGGGGCCGACGGAGACGGCCCAGGCCCTCTCGATGATGTGCTCGACCTCGTCATAGGTCGCGGCGTGGGAGTCGTTCTTAATCGCGCTGCCGACGGGCATCGCACGCATGGGGCCCATACCGGCCGGGAAGTTCGGGACCAGGATGGGGGTGCGGTAGCGGGTGTAGCGCTCAAAGCACTCGGCGATGACGGGATACTTCTCGACCTGCTCCTTGACGGAGAGCATGCCTTCCATGATGCCGGGCACCCAGATGGGGTAATAGTAGGTCTCGACATCGTGGTTCTCGCCCTCGTACACGCAGCGGACGATGCCGCACTTGACGAGCGCGTCGACCATGGCCTGGGCGTGCTCCACGCTGGTGCCGGCCTTTTTGGCGATGACCTCGATGCGCCTCGGCTTGCGGACCTTGACGTGCATGCCGACGTCCGCCATTTCGTCCGTCACGACCGGATCGAATATCATATACTCGGGGTCGGAGGGCGTAACGCCGGTGTAGGTGCCGGACTCAAGGCTGATCTTGGAAGCAAGCAGAAGAATCTTTTTTCTGAAGGCCATAAATCCCCCTCTTTTCATATTAAAAAATTTGGTTTTCCAACACAACCGCTTCTTTCATCATTATAAACTTCCTCTCCCCTTCATTCAATTCACACCTTTGCAAATTAAAAAGTCAAAAAACTGTCAATTGTCACAACTGGTCAAGGTCAGACCACTATTTTTCAGCCTGGTATGGCCACAAATGGTCAAATTGCGCCTTTTCCCCTGTCAGCGCTTGACCCCGGAGCCGGCACGTGATATCATCATTTTGCGCAGAAAAATATGCTCCCGGAGGTCTGGTCTATGCACGAGATAGGAGTCGTTAGGCAGGTACTCAAGACTGTTGAAAACTTCGCCAAGGAAAATAACCTTGAGAAAATTGACACAATAGTTCTCGAGATCGGCGACCTCTCGCTGGTCATACCAAAGTACGTCGAGGACATATACAATGTCATAATCAAGGGCACTCCCTTTGAATTTACCAAGCTCAAGATCGAGGTCGTGGAGGGTCAGGGCGTCTGCCGCGACTGCAAGCGCGCCTTCCCCATCGTCAAGAACGAGGGCTATTGCCCCCGCTGCGGAAAGCGCAACGCGGACGTCATCAGCGGCAGGGACTTTCTTGTCAAGGAAGTCATTGTTCCCTGAGCAGCGGACACTTTGTGCAACTTTGCTAAATCGCCCGAGCTCTGTGCGCGGGCGATTTAGAATTTTCTCCGCTTGACTTTAGTGATTTCAAGCGGTATTTTAAATGCAGCAAAGCAAATTCGGCCTGTGCCGGGAAGGAGATCAAGCAGCATGAAGAACCTCGTTTGCGCTCTCAATGTGAATACTGCCGCTTCCTCCCGTCAGGCTCGCTTCTCCTTTGCGGGCTTTTATTGCTATGCCTACTTTTACTTTTTTGGCATGGACAATTCACGAGCCTGTGCAGGATAGAGCGGTTTGCCGAGTAAATAATTTGCGGTGAATGCAGCCCCGTCTTAACAGGCGGGGCTGTTTTTTTGCTGCCAGCCAAAATGGAAAAGGAGAGACTGAAATGAAAAAGATCCTCGCAATGATTCTCGCAGCAATGATGCTGCTCGCCCTTGCCGCCTGCGGCACTACCGCCGACGAGACCTCCGCCCCTCCCTCTGACGACGCCGCCGTGTCCGACGCCCCGGCCGATGAGAGCGAAGCTCCCAGCGAGCCCGCCGAGGCCCAGTATGTGGTCGGCATCTGCCAGCAGATGACCCACGAGGCGCTCGACGCCGCCACTCAGGGCTTCAAGGACGCTCTGGCCGACATCCTCGGCGAAGGCGCCGTTGAGTACAACGAGGGCAACGCCGGCGGCGAACAGCCCAACTGCGTGACCATAATCGACGGCCTTGTCTCCGACGGCGTCGACCTCATCCTCGCCAACGCCACCTGGCCGCTGCAGGCCGCTGCCGCCGCCACCGCCGACATCCCCGTGCTCGGCACCTCCATCACCGACTACGCCACCGCACTGAACATCGACAACTGGACCGGCACCGTCGGCGGCAACATCTCCGGCACCAGCGACCTCGCCCCGCTCGACCAGCAGGCCGCCATGATCCAGGAGCTCTTCCCCGAGGCCAAGAACGTCGGACTGCTCTACTGCTCCGGCGAGCCCAACAGCGTCTACCAGATTGAGACCATCCGCGGCTACCTCGAGGACATGGGCTACACCTGCGAAGCCTACGCCTTCACTGACGTCAACGACCTCTCCTCCGTCACCCAGACCGCCTGCGACAACTCCGACGTCATCTACATCCCCACCGACAACACCGCCGCCAACAACACCGAGACCATCGCCAACGTCGTCCTCGCCGCGGGCGTCCCCGTCGTCGCCGGTGAGAGCGGCATCTGCTCCGGCTGCGGCGTGGCCACCCTCTCCATCAGCTACTACGACATCGGCTACACCACCGGCGAGATGGCCGCACAGATCCTCAAGGGCGAGGCCGATATCTCCACCATGCCCATCGAGTACGCCCCGACCGTCACCAAGATGTACAACGCCGCCAACTGCGAGGCGCTGGGCATCACCATCCCCGATGACTACACCGCCATCGAGGGCTGAGCTCTGATTCTTCCCGGAGGGGGCAAAACAAAAAGCCCCCTCCGGGCACCACCGCGCATGGAGGATAAGTAATGGATTTCATACTTTCGCTGCTGAACGGACTGCCCGGTTCCGTGGGTCAGGGCCTCATGTGGGGCATCATGGCCATTGGCGTCTATATAACCTACCGAGTGCTCGACATAGCCGACCTGACGGTCGACGGCTCGCTCGCAACGGGCGGAGCCGTCTGTGTGCTGCTCACGGTCAACGGCGTGAACGTCTGGCTGGCCGCCTTAATAGCCATGCTGGTCGGCATGCTTGCCGGTCTTGTCACCGGACTGTTCCACACCAAATGCGGCATACCGGCCATACTCGCCGGCATACTCACCCAGCTCGCGCTCTATTCCGTGAACCTGCGCATCATGGGCTGGGGCACGACGGCCGGAACGCAGTCCACCCTCGCCGTCAGCGTGGACAAATACGACCTGCTCGTCTCCTCCCGCTACGTTCGGGAGCTGGCGCTGAGGAACCCGATACTGCTGCTGGTGGTCATCGCCGCCGTGGTGGTGGGCCTGCTCTACTGGTTCTTCGGCACAGAGATAGGCTGCGGCATCCGCGCAACCGGCGCCAACCGGAACATGGCCAGGTCCCAGGGCATCAACACCGAGCGCAACGCCGTAATCGGACTCATGATCTCCAACGGCATCGTCGCCTTGGCCGGAGCGCTTATCGCCCAGTATCAGGGCAGCTCCACCGTCGACATGGGCCGTGGCGCTATCGTCATCGGTCTTGCGGCCGTCATCATCGGCGAGGTCATACTGGGCCACAGGCTCAACAACTTCGCCGCAAAGCTGGCCAGCTGTATTGTAGGCGCGATACTCTATTACGTTGTCATCCAGGTGGTGCTTCGCCTCGGACTCAACACCAACGACCTCAAGCTGCTTACAGCGCTCATCGTCGCGCTGTTCCTCGCAATACCGTATTGGAAGGATAAACTCATGTCTGGCCGCCGCGCGGTCGCAGGAAAGGGGAATAACGATGCTTGAACTCAAACACGTCAGCAAGACCTTCTACCCCGGGACGGTGAACGCCAAGACCGCGCTCTTCGACCTGAACCTCACGCTCAACGACGGCGACTTCGTCACGGTCATCGGCGGCAACGGCGCCGGCAAGAGCACGATGCTCAACGCAATCGCGGGCGCCTTCTCCGTGGACTCCGGCAGCATCACGATAGACGGGCGCAACGTCACCAAACTTCCCGAATACAAGCGTGCAGCGTTCATAGGCCGGGTGTTCCAGGACCCCATGATGGGTACGGCGCCGACGATGGGCATTGAGGAGAACCTCGCCCTTGCCGCGAGGCGCGGCAAGCGCCGCACGCTCCGCTGGGGCATAAAAAAGGTGGAACGCGAGGACTACCGCGAACTGCTGCGCTCGCTCGACCTCGGTCTCGAGAACCGGCTCACCGCCAAGGCCGGTCTGCTCTCCGGCGGACAGCGTCAGGCGCTGACCCTGCTCATGGCGGCGCTGGTACAGCCCAAGCTGCTGCTGCTCGACGAGCACACCGCCGCCCTCGACCCCAAGACAGCCGCCAAGGTGCTGGAGCTCTCGGAGCAGATAGTCAGCGAGAACCACCTCACCACGCTCATGGTGACGCACAACATGCGCGATGCGATAAACCTCGGCAACCGTCTCATCATGATGAACGAGGGACGCATAGTGCTCGACATCAGCGGCGAGGAGAAAAAGCGCCTCACCGTCGAGCAGCTCATCGCCCGCTTCTCCGCCGCCTCCGGACGTGAGTTCTCCAATGACCGCGTCCTGCTCGGTGCGTGAGAGCGCACGAAATGCAAAAGCCCGGCTTCAACGGAAGCCGGGCTTTTGCTTGTCTAAGAAGGCAGAGCCTTCTTAGACAAAAGGGATATCACTCCGCTCCGCGAGAAGTATTTTCGGCGACGTACACACCGCCGCCGAAAATGATTGGAATTTATTTCGCGGCTGCGGCCGTGAAACTCTGCGAGGCTAATTATTTTATATCCGTGCAGCGAACTTCGCCGGATTCCAGGGCCTCCGTGCTCCCCTGCTCCGTGCGGATGAGAAGGCGGAAGTCCTTGTCTATGCCGAGTACGGTGCCGTGCCTGCCGCCGCCATAGCTGACACGGCGTCCCCTTAGCGTGAGGCGGCGGTCATACTCGGCGTGAAAGCCGCACGCGGGCATGGCGCGGTAGAGCTCCATGAGGCGGTCTATTGTCTCAACGGCCAATTTCGCGGCTGCGTCCTTCGGGGCTTCTCCGGAAAAGACAGCGCCTGCGGTGGCGCTTATCTCCGGCGGATAGCCGCCCTCCGGGGCACGGACGTTGATGCCTATGCCCGGTATGACCCAGGCGAGACCTCCGGCTGCGTCGGGTGCGGCCTCCGTCAGTATGCCGCAGACCTTGCGGCCTCGGACGAAGATGTCGTTCACCCACTTTATGCCCGCCGTCTCGCCTGAGACGCGCTCTATGGCCTGCGCCGCCGCTACGGCTGCCGCCGGGGTGATGAGCTTTGCCGCCGTCTCCGCCGGGAACCTGGGGCGCAGCAGCAGTGAGAAGTACACTCCGCAGCCCGCGGGCGAGAAAAAGCGGTGCTCTCCCCTGCCGCGTCCCGCCGTCTGTGCCCCGGCGATGACCGCCGTGAACTCCGGAGCCCCATCCCTAGCCAGCGCGGCGAGCACGGTGTTGGTGGAGTCCACGCTCTCGTACACACGCGGCAAAAAGGCGCTGCCGCGCTCCGCCATATATGACTTGATCTGATCTGCAAGCACGTTCTCACCCCTAAAACAAAACTCCGCCAGTTACCTGACGGAGTTTGGAGCTGGCAATGTGACTCGAACACACGACCTGCTGATTACGAATCAGCTGCTCTACCGACTGAGCTATGCCAGCACGCTTACGCGCTTAAAGAGTTTAGCACAGGCGCCCGGCAAAGTCAAGCATAATCGTCGCAGATCGCGTGATTACAGCTAGTATAGATGAATCAAAAATTGTGACGGTTTTGCGACAAGTTGCCCTCTTCCCCGACCTGGGGCGCCAAAATTCGACGCTGGAAGCGGGGGCGATTTTTGGCTCTCTGCCCTAAAAATCCCGGCCTTTCGGGCTCTCACGACCGGTGCGGCAAGGCAGCGATAAATTGACAAAGAGTTTACATAAAAGTTACACAGAAAAGTTATTCTCAGAGTTATAGACATTTTCAACAGGCTTATCAACATCAAAAAAACTCTTGGGCTGCGGGGCTTTCAGCGATTATTTACAGCATTTGTCATTCCCTGCAACGAAACCGGCGGCCTCGGTGGATTTTAAAAATCCTTTACATAATAACCCGAGCCGCCGGTTTTCGCGCTTTGCCGTTTTGAATTTTGAAGGAATCCGTTCATATGATCTTGCGGTAATCGCGGTTGCACTTGTAGATGGAGCCGGACTGCGTGCCGCTGACGATTATGTGGTCGAGCACGTACACGCCGAAGCTGCCAAGTGCCTTTGAGAGAGCGTCCGTTGAGACGTAGTCCTCGTGCGAGGGTTCGATGCTGCCGTGAGGGTGGTTGTGCGCGAGGACGATGCGGCTGGCGCGGTAGTTCACCACCATCTCGACCACGCTGCGGATGTTCATGCTCACCCCGTCGAGGCAGCCGCTGCCTAGCTCCCGGCACGAGAGCACACGCAGCATGTTGTCCAGGAACAGCACGTACACCCGCTCCGAGCGCGCGAACATGAAAAGCGGGCGGAAATACTCGCAGGCGTCGTCCGTGTTCCTTATCACCGTGACCCGGCGCTTGCTCATCATGTACCTGCGGCTGATTTCAGGTATCAGCCTCAGGAAGATGGCTGTCTCCCGGCCGACGCCGTCCACGCTCTCGAGCTCCTCGACCGAGGCCTCCAGCACGCCGTCCAGCGTGCCGAAGCGGTCGAGCAGCTCGTGGGCTATCTCATTGGTGTTGCAGCGGGCACGGACATAGAACAGCAGGAGTTCGAGGGCGTTGACGTCGTCAAAGCCCTCAAGGCCATGCTCCGCAAAGCTCTTTTTCATTCGCTGCCTGTGTCCGTCGTGTGTGCCCATTGTCACAGCTCCTTTGTGGCGTATGCGTTGAGCTCGCTGCCGGCTGTATTGCCGGCGAGGTATTCGTAGTAGGCCTGTGCGCCGATCATGGCGGCGTTGTCGCCGCAGAGCTTCAGCGGCGGGATGTAGAGTTTGGCGCCCTCGCGCTCCGCCGCGGCGGAAAAGTCGCGTCTGATGCGGGAGTTTGCCGCGACGCCGCCGGCGACGACTATCTTCTTATAGCCCAGCTCGCGCGCGGCGGCCATGGTGCGCGGCACGAGGCTGTCGCTCACGGCCTTGCAGAACGAGGCGGCAAGACCGGGGCGGTCTATCTCCTCTCCCCTCTGCTCCGCACCGTGAACGAGGTTTATAACTGCGGTCTTGAGGCCGGAGAAGCTCATGTCGTAGGGGCTGCCCTCGATATGCGACTGGGGCATGGAATAGCGCGTGTCGTCGCCCTTCTGGGAGAGCTCGTCAAGGGGCTTGCCGCCGGGATAGGGCAGTCCGAGCACGCGGGCGGTCTTGTCGAAGCACTCCCCCGCCGCATCGTCGCGCGTGGAGCCGAGAATGCGGATGTCGGTGTAGTCGCGCACGTCGGCGATGAGCGTGTTGCCGCCCGAGATGGCCAGGCAGAGGAACGGCGGCTCCAGCTCCGGGAACGCCAGGTAGTTTGCCGCAATGTGCCCTCGGATGTGGTGCACGGGTATCAGCGGCACGCCCAGTGCCAGAGCAGCGGCTTTGGCGAAGTTCACTCCCACCAGGAGCGCGCCTATGAGCCCCGGTGCGTAGGTCACCGCCACGGCGTCTATGTCCTTTCGCTCCAGCCCTGCGACCTGAAGAGCGCGTTCGGCAAGCAGAGATATGACTTCCA
>CAUAHS010000012.1 GCA_958428885.1 uncultured Eubacteriales bacterium | reverse complement strand
GGAGTTGTTGAACATGTACTGGAACACCAGGGACACGATGACCCAGGAAGTTATGACCGGCAGGTAAAAGCCGACGCGGAAGATGCCCTGACCGCGGCGGAGGTTGTTGATGAGATAGGCGAAGAACATGCCGCCCAGGATGATGAAGGGCACGGTCACGATGGCGTAGAGGAAGTTGTTGCGGTAGGCATACCAGAAGCGCGAGCCTCCCGCCAGCACGTTTTTGAAGTTCTCCAGCCCGATGAACGTGATGTCGCCCTGCACGATCTTGTACTCCGAGAGGGATATCCTTATCGTGAACAGCATCGGGTAGACGACAAAAACGGCCACGAGGATGAGCCCGGGCAGGATGAACGGCAGGGCTCTCAGCCAGCCCTGCGCACCTTTTTTCAGCCGTTTTTTCCTTGTCTCCGCTGTCATGGCGGTGTCCATGCCTTAGTGCCTCCTCTCAGCGGGCGCAGAGCCATGAGGCCCTGCGCCCTTTGCCGCGTCAGGCGAGCTGCTCGTCTATGAGCGCCGCCGCGTTTTGCAGTTCCGCGGTGATGTCCGCGCCGTTCACGAAGATGTTGGTCACCATGTCGCTCCAGATCTGCTGGATGTTGGAGTTGTTGGGCGAGGGGATGCGGGCCTTCGCCGACTCCATCTGGGCCATGTAGACGGACCAGACGGGGTTGCTCTGCACCTCGTCGCTGTCCACGAGGGACTTGAGTATCGGGAGCTGTCCGGCCTGGAGCAGCGCCAGCTGCGCCTCGGTGGAGGTGAGGAACTTTGCAAACTCATAGGCAGCGTCCGGGTGCTCGCTGGTGGAGAACACCGCGACGTTCTCTCCTCCGACGACGGAGGCGCTCTTGCCGTTGTAGGTCGGGATGGTGGCGGCGACTATGCCCTTCGCCTCGCTGTCCTCGTAGGAGCCGAAGTACCAGGGCCCCTCAAAGAACATGGCGTACTCGCTGTTGATGCCGTCCCAGGCGTCGACGGAGCCGTCCACATCGCGGATGGTGAGTATCTTGGCGTCGTGCAGCTCGACTATCTTCTCCATGGCGGCAATGCTCTCGGCGCTGTCGAGATAGCCCGTGGCCCGGGTAAAGTCGTCGTTCGTCAGCACGCCTCCGAAGAGCCAGAAGTAGGGGTACATATCCCAGTCTCCCACGCCGGAGACGTTTATCGTGTATGTACCGCGTCCGGAGGCGGCCTCGATGAGCTCCTCCATCGTCTCGGGCACGGCGTCAAGGCCGAGCTCGGCGAGGACGTTCATGTTCACGACCGCGGCTTTGCAGTTGGTGTCGAGGGGCAGGCCGTAGTACTTGCCCTGATAGAGGTTCGTGGAGAGCGGAGCATCCATGTAGTCAGCGGAGATCTCCGCAAAGTCGGGGTAGTCCGAGAGGGCCACAAGTCCGCCCTGGGCAGCGTAGGCGGCGATGTTCGCAATATCCACACGGGCGACATCCGGGCTTGCGCCGGTACCGAAGGAGGTGACGATCATCTCATGGTACTGGCTGCTGTCCTGGCGCACGGCCTCGACCGTGATCTCGGGGTGCAGCTCGTTCCAGAGCGGGAGCACCACGTCGAGCAGCTGCGCCTCCTCGCTGTCGCTGTAAGTGTGCCAGAAGGTGATGGTGACGGGTTCCGCCGGGGTCTCGGCAGCGTCGGATGCCGGGGCATCGGACTCGGGCGGCGCCGAGGGCTCCTGCGCAGGCTCGCCGCAACCGGCGAAGCTGCCGAGCACCAGCACCGCCGCAAGCAGCAGGGCAAGGGTCTTGAGTGCGTTCTTTTTCATTTTTCAAACCTCCATATCGAATAACATAATAGTGAATTTACACAATTAACTCAAGTGTGTTCCGCCTCTTTGTATGCAATATTACGCCGCCGCTGCCGGCTTTGTAAATCGACGCGGGCGACTTCGTTTGCACAATAGCGACTTTTTGTCTCCGCAGCTATGTCAGCGGAAAAAGAATGCCCGCCCGATGTTTGGAAAACACCGGACGGGCCGATTTGCAAAATTCCGCTTTAATTGACCTCGGACCAGCTTATTTCGGTCACGACTCCGCTCTCGTCGAGGAAAAACTTCACGAAGCGGCCGCTCTCGAACACCTGTATATAGCCGAAGGCGTCCGTCTTATCCCCCTCCGTGCACTTGCGGAAGGTACCGTAGTCATCAGAAAGGTACCCGCCGCCGTAAAAGACAAGCTCATAGTCCTCATACGCCTCCAGAATGTCCGCATAGCTGCCCACGTCGTTCGGAAAGCGAGAGAGCATCTCGTCCGCCGTGCAGCCTATCGTTATTCCCCGCACCAGCGGGGCGAGCGCCGGGTCTCTTGTGGAGAGGTGCATGAGATAGTAACCTTCCGAGCCGTCCTCCAGCTTGCAGAAGTAACCGTAGAGCTCGGTATCCCCGCGGCGGAGGCTCCATCCGGTCTCGTCCTCGTCATAGCTGTCCGGTTCGCCCAGCAGCTCCCGGAGAAGGCCCTGCTCACCGCGCTCCGGGAGGGGCAGCCGAGTCTCGCGCTCGAAAAACGGCAGACCGCACCAAAGTTCCCCGAGCTCCTCAAGCGGGCGGGCGGTGAACTCGACCGGCAGGCGGCTTCTGTGGGCGAAATCCGGCACGGACGCCTCCTCATAGCACAGCGAGGGACCGTCGGCATCGCTAAAGTCGTATCCTTCAGCGCTGGCAGTGATATATTCTATGCTCACAGTGTTGTCTCCGAACGTCAGGCGGCCCATGAGTTCGGCCCACCCGGTGACCGCGGTAAATTCACAGACGCCGCCGCTCACCAAGCCGCCGCCCGTGCAGCTCCAGGCGTCCACGGACTGCGGTATGCGCCCCGTCTGGGCGCAGTCCTCCCAGCGTTGCCCCATGAACACGGCAAAATCCAGCTCCTGTCCCTCGACTGCCGGACCGGTGAGCAGCAGGGCATAGCCGCCCGCTCCAAAATCCTCCGCCAGGTACAGGCCCTCCGGCTCAAAGCCCAGCTCAGGCAGCGCCACAGGACCGAGGCGGCCATAATCGTCCGCAACGGCCGCCGGAGTCTCCGCCGACGTCGGCTCGGGCGAAGGGGCCGGCTCCGCCGCCGAGCAGCCGCAAAGCAAAAGCAGCGCAAGCGCGGAAATGAGAAGTTTTTTCACTCCATTTGACTCCTTGTCTTAGGGTGGCTTTACGTGCGCCTTTTTCGGGTTTATAATTGAAGAAAAAACGGGGGATGCACATGAAAAAGGTCATCATACTCATAGGCAACTACTGCTCCGGCAAGACCGAGATAGCCATGAACATGGCCATGCTCTCGGCTTCTCAGGGAAAGCGCACGCAGGTCATAGACCTCGACAGGATAAACGACTATTTCAGGATGTCCGACCACGTCCAGATGCTCATCGACAAGTGCATCAACGTCGTCTCGCCCTCCTTCGCCGGCAAGGGGGTCACGCAGACGGTGATGCCGGCACAGGTGGCCTCCGCCTTCGACAGCGACTGGGACCTCGTCATCTTCGACGTCGGCGGCGACCAGGCCGGGGCGCTGTCCCTCGCGCGCTATCACCAGGACTTCGCCGCGCTCGAGCCGGGCCAGCTGGAGATCTATGACATCGTGAACGTCTTTCGCCCCATGTCCGAGAGCCCGGAGAAGATAATAAAGCTCAAGGGCGAGCTGGAGGGCTTTGCCCGCCAGACCGTCACCGGCTTTGTGAACAACTCCAACCTCCTGAACTACGCGAGCGCGGACGATCTCCGCCAGGGCTACGACATCCTCCGCGAGACCTCGGACATGACCGGCATCCCCATCGTCCACACGACTGGCCGGAAGCAGTTCCTCGACGAGTTTCTCGCCGACGGGCGTGACCCGAAATACATAGGCACGCCCCTGCCCCTCGAGACCTACATGCACCGCAGCTGGGACGCCTTTGCGCATAGCAAAATTTAATCACATCTTTCGTCGGTATGCAACAAAGAAAGGCGGCAGACCCCGTTTTGGGATCTGCCGCCTTTTGCTTTGCGGTGTTTTACAGGATGCCCTTGGCCTGGGCTATGATGTTCTCGACGGTGATGCCGTTCTTTGCGAGCAGACGCTCGTAGGGGGCGGACTCGCCGAACTGGTCCTGAACGCCTATGCGGCGCACAATGCCCTTGCCCGCCTCGGCCACGCACTCGCAGACGGCGCTGCCGAGGGCGTTGATGATGTTGTGGTCCTCCACCGTGACGATCTTGCCGATGTCGGCGATGCAGGCGTTCACCGCCTCGGTGTCGAGGGGCTTTATCGTGTGCATGTCGAGCACGCGGGCCTCTATGCCCTCCTTGGCGAGCTCTTCGGCCGCTTCGATGGCGAGACGCACGGTGTCGCCAACCGCGATGATGGCGACGTCCTTGCCCTCACGGAGGAGGTTGGCCTTGCCTATCGTGAACTCGGCGTCCTCGTCGTAGATGACGGGCACGGCGTCACGGGTGAAGCGCAGGAACATGGGACCGTAGGTCTCGCCCGCTGCACGGACCAGCTTCCTTGCGGAGACATAGTCGGCGGGCTGGATGACGGTCATGTTCGGGATGGTGCGAAGCACGCCCATGTCCTCGATGGCCTGGTGGCTGGCGCCGTCGTTCGCCGGGGTGAGGCCGCCGTGGGAGCAGGCTATCTTGACGTTCAGGTTCGTGTAGCAGATCTCCTGCCTTATCATCTCGCACATGCGCAGGGAGCCGAACACCGCGTAGGTGACGACGAAGGGGATCTTCCCCGTCGTGGCCAGACCCGCGGAGAAGGCGGCGGCGTTCTGCTCGGCTATGCCGACGTTGCAGTACTGCTCCGGCAGAGCCTTCATGAACTTGCCGGTCTTGCAGCTCTTGCCGATGTCGGCGTCCACAACGTAGATGTTCTTGTTCTCGCGTCCGAGCTCGACTATCTCGTCGCCGAAGCCGTCACGCGTTGCTATCAGATCACCCTTGGCCATTGCTCATATCCCCCTCTCAAGCTGTTCCATCGCGCTCTCGTACTGCTCCTTGTTCGGAGCCTTGCCGTGCCAGTCGAGGGAGTTCTCCATGTAATCGACTCCCTTGCCCTTGACGGTGTGGGCGTTGATGAACTTGGGCTTGCCGTTCTTTGCGGCCCTGATCTTGTCGAAGGCGTCGAGGATCTGAGCCATGTCGTGGCCGTCTATCTCATAGACGTCGAAACCGAAGTCCGCAGCCTTCTTGGACATGTCGAGGCCCGGCATGATCTGGTCGGTGGTGCCGTCGAGCTGGAGGCCGTTGTTGTCAAAGAGCATGATGTAGTTGTCGAGCTTGTACTTGTTGGCGCACATCATGGCCTCCCAGACGATGCCCTCGTTGATCTCGCCGTCGCCGACCATGGTGAACACGCGGTAGTCCTTGCCGTCACGCTTGCCGGCGAGGGCCATTCCCACGGCACAAGCCGCACCCTGGCCGAGGGAACCGGTGGAGATGTCGATCCCGGGGCACTTCACCATGCTCGGGTGCCCCTGGAGCATGGAGCCCTCCTGACGGAGCGTGTGCAGCACGGACTCCGGGAAATAGCCCAGGATGCCCAGCGCCGAGTACAGGATGGGGCAGACGTGGCCCTTCGAGAGCACAAAGCGGTCGCGGTCGGCCCAGTTCGGGTTCTGGGGATCTATGTGCATCTCGGAGAAGTACAGCGCGGCGACCATGTCCGCGGCGGAGAGGGAACCACCGGGGTGGCCGGACTGCGCCTCATATATCATGGTGACGGCCGTCTTGCGGAGCTGCTTGGCCCGCTCCTTGAGCATTGCTATCTTTTCTTCGTTCATAATATCCACTCCAATCCGCGCACGGTGCCCGTCACATCGTGTAGTAGTCGCCGAGGACCACGGTCTTGCCCTCACGCGAGGACTCGAGCGCAGCGGTCGAGAGCTTGAGGACCTTCAGGCCCTCGTCAAGGCCGGTGAGGATGGGCTTGTTGTTCTTGAGGCAGTCCTGGAAGTGCTCGTGGACGTGGAAGATGACCTCGTCCTTGTTGAGGTCGTAGGAGTCGTTGAAGGTGATGGACTCCTCGTGGTCCATGTCGACGGTCTTGTAGGTTATCTCGTCAAACTCGAACATGTTGCGGCCACGGAGCAGGATGCTGCCCTTGGTGCCGATGTAGCCCTTCAGGTTGGCGCCGGCGCCGGAGCTCCAGCTGGTCATGATGGAGGCCACGGCGCCGTTCTTGCAGCGCATGACCATGGTGGAGTTGGTGTCGTACTGCGGGATGGCGTCGATGGTGCCCTTGACGTTGCAGGCGATGGTGTCGAACTCGCCGGCGAGGGAGGTCAGGAGGTTGAACTCGTGGGAGACGGACTCGATGGTCATGCCGCAGGCGAGCTTCGGGTCGGTGCGCCAGGAGTTGCCGTACACGGCGTTGTTCTTGCCGTAGCCGAAGCCGGGGCCGACGCGGTAGCTGAACACGTTCACGGGCTCGCCGAACATGCCGCTCGCAACCAGCTCGTGCATCTTCACAAAGGCGGGGCGATACCTGTGGGCGAAGCCGACGATGATCTTGGCGTCGTACCGCTTGGCCATGTCGACTATCTTCAGCGCGTCCTCCATGGTGGTGGCGATGGGCTTTTCAAGGTAGAGCGGCACGTGCTTGGAGAGGACCATCTCGCAGTAATCCAGCCTCTTCGTGGGAGGGGTGGAGATCACGGCGTATTCGGCCTTCTCCACATACTCGGGGATCTGCTCATAGCTGAGCTGGTCGCAGTCGAACTCCTTGGCAAAGCTCTTGAGCCCCTCGGCGTTCACGTCGTAGGCGCCGACTATGGAGCCGCCGAGCTTTACAACGGCCCTCGCGTGAGAACGGGCGATGTCCCCCGCGCCTATCATGAGTACCTTCATTTTAAGCATCTCCTTAAATTGATGTAGGTGTTGTTGCGATGTTCGCTCAGGTCGCTGCGCCGCCGAGCAGCACGGTGGAGAGCGGCTCGAAGTAGGTGACTATCAGCAGCACGATCAGCGAGGCTATCAAAAGCGGTACGACCGCGGAGGATATCTTCCTGAGGTTCACGTCCGCAATGCCGCAGGCGACGTAGAGGTTGACGCCGACAGGCGGGGTCACAAGGCCGATGGCGAGGTTGACGATCATGATGGTGCCGAAGTGCACGGGGTTCATGCCGAGAGCCGTGGCCACGGGGAAGAACAGCGGGGTGAAGATGTACAGCGCCGAGGTGGAGTCGAGGAAGCAGCCCGCGATGAGCAGGACTATGTTCACGATGAGCAGGAAGATGACCTCGTTGCCGCCGGCCAGCTGAGTGAGCGCTCCGCTGATGGCGACGTCGATCCTCGCGCGGGTCAGGACGTAGGCGAAGAGGGTGGCGGCCGCAGTGATGAACATGACGGTGGCGGTGGTGGAGGCGGAGTCTATGAGCAGCTTGATGAACTGCTTGAACTTTATCGTGCGGTAGATGACGACGCCGACGAACAGGCCGTAGACCGCGGAGACGGCCGCAGCCTCGGTCGGGGTGAAGAAGCCGCCGTAGATGCCGCCGAGGATGATGACAGGCATGAGCAGGCCCCAGAAGGCGTCCTTGAAGGCCTTCCAACGCTCCTTTCCGCTGGCCTTGGGCAGGCGGTTGAGGGACTTCTTGCGGCCAAGCCAGAAGGTGACGGCGATGAGTGCGGCGCCCATGAGCAGTCCGGGCAGCACGCCGGCGATGAAGAGGTCGCCGATGGAGGTGTCGCTGATGGAGCCGTAGACGACGAAGGTGATGGAGGGCGGGATGATGACGCCGATGGCGCCGGCGGTGGCCATGAGGGCCGCAGAGAAGGCTACGTCGTAGCCGGCCTTGATGAGGGCGGGGATGACGATGATGCCGAGGGCCGCAACGGTGGCCGGGCCGGAGCCGGAGATGGCGGCGAAGAAGCAGGCGACCAGGACGCATACCATGGCGACGCCGCCGCGCAGGTGGCCGACGCAGCGCTCAGCGAGGGTGATGAGCTTGCGGGAGATGCCCGATGCGTCCATTATGTTGCCGCCGAGTATGAAGAACGGGATGGCCTGAAGAACGGCCTTGCTGGTGGCGGCGGATACGAGCTGGGGAACGGTGCCGAGGGTGGTGGATATGGACCTGCCGGCGCCCAGCACCAGCATGGCGGCGATACTGGAAATGCCGAGGCACACCGCTATGGGGGCGCCCATGAACAGGAGAATTGCAAAAACTATAAACAGTACGGCTGCTTCCATTTACTTTGCGCCTCCTTCTTCGTTTTCTTCCTCTTCCTTGGCGGCCTCGAGAGCGTCGGCCACGACGTCCTCCTTGGCGATCTCCTTGCCGGCGATGAGCCGGTAGAGGTTCTGGCCAAAGCGGATGGTTACGAAGAGGGCGCCGATGGGAACGAAGGAGCCGAATATCCACTCAGGCAGCTGAGTGGCCATGGTGACCTGGCCCTTCTGGTACTGGTTGAGAGCCATGAACACGCCGTAGTAGCAGATGAGCGCCGAAAAGATGGTGGCGAAAGCCATGGAGATGATGCCGAGCACGCGGGCGGCCTTGGGCCCGACGCGGTCGGTGATTATCGTGAGTCCGAGGTGGGCACCGCGCTTGGCGGCAATGGCCGAGCCAAGCAGGCTCAGCAGTACGAAGAGGTAGGTCGAGATCTCCTCCGAGAAGGAGAGGCCGGCGCCGAGCTTGCGGCCCACGGCGTTGGCGAAGGTGAGACCGGTCATGACGACCAGACAGACGCAGACCAGGGCCTCTTCAATGTAGTCGAGTACCTTGTTTATCAATGTTGTCTCCCCCATTTGAGTGCAGTAAGGCCGGGCAAGGGCGAACCCCGCCCGGCCTGAAAGCACGAGTTGTTGTTTTGACGGCTATGCCTTATCAGCCGAGCTCAACACCGAAAGCGGTGCAGGCTTCTTCGCCGTATTTCTCATAGAAGCTCTGGCACAGGTCGGCGACGACGGCCTTGAAGGGCTCGAGCTGCTCTTCGGTCAGGATATCGACCTGCATGCCCTCGGCCTCGAACTCGGCGATGAGCTCGTCCTGCTCGGCCTCGACCTGATCACGGCCCCAGTTGCAGGCCTCGACGGCCTTCTCGCTGAGCAGCTGCTGGGTGGCCTCGTTCAGGCTGTTCCAGAGGTCAAGGTTCACGAGGAAGAGGTCGTTCTCGTAGGTGTAGTTCCAGATGGTCATGTAGTCCTGGACCTCGACGAGGCCGGAGGTGGCGGTGATGCTGACGCCGTTCTCCTGGCCGTCAATGGCGCCCTGCTGCAGGGAGGTGAAGACCTCGCTCCAGTTCAGGGAGGTGGGGTCGGCGCCGAAGGCGCGGAAGAACTCCATGTAGACCTCGCTGCCGGGGACGCGGATGGTCAGACCCTTGAGGTCCTCGGGGGTGGTGACGGGACGGACGTTGTTGGTGAGCTGGCGGAAACCGTTGTGGAAGGAGCCGATGGCCTTGATGCCCTGCTGCTGGAGCAGCTTGTCATAGTAGGCCAGGCCGGTGGAGTCGATGACCTCGCGGGCCTCGGTGTAGCTGTCGAAAAGCCAGGGCACGGTGCCGATGGAGAGCTTCTCGTCAAGGGCGCTCAGGACGCTGGTGGCGTAAGCGGCCAGGTCGGTGGAGCCGTCGGCGATCATCTCAACGCCCTTGGCGGCGTTGCCGCCGGCGAGCTGATCGTTCGGGAACACGTCCACGGTGATGGCGCCGCCGGAAGCCTCTTCAACAAGCTCCTTGAAGTGGTTGGCGACCTGGGTGTCGATCTGGGTGTCGGTGCCGTTGACAGCCATGGTGAGGTTGATGCTGTCGTACTCGCTGGAAGCGTCTCCTTCTCCATCGGAGCTGGTGGAGCCGCAGGCGCACAGTGCAAAGACCATGACCAGCGCAAGGATGAGTGCCAATGCCTTTTTCATTTTTTCATGTCCTTCCTCTCTGTTTTTTCTCTTCTCCGGTTTCTGCTCTGGTTGATTCTGGCTTCATGCCATTTCGTTTGCAAATTCAGGTTACTCCACCAAATTTCAGAAGTCAACAGAAAAATGAACTACCGTTTCGTTTTTCTGCGGTAAAAATGAAATTTTGTGAAACGGTTCAATTTGAGCACCCTGTTTTTGTGTAAAATGCACGCCTGGAAATTGTTTAATTATTGTCAATTTGTTTGAATTCTGCTAATTATCACTCCTTTTCGGCTAGAATGTGACCCGTAATGTTATAGGCGCCCGCCGGGCTGCGGCCGGTTGAGCGCAAAAAACCGCCGGCCAGAAGGCCGGCGGCTTGGGACTTTGGCGTATTCATTTCGGGGGCAGACGTTTTCGCTCGATGGACATTCCGATCTCGTGGCTCTTGTTTATCTGCTCCTCGGAACGGGTCAGCGCGATGATGGAGTGCAGGATAGAAATGGTTACGAGCTCGCACGCGCGGGCTGCGGAGATGTCGCTGAAGTAGTCGCTGCTGAAAACGCTGGTGATGATCTCCACGTCGAGATATTTGGAAAGGGGCGAATTTGCGGGTCCGACGATCCCGACGATCTTTATGCCGCGCTCTTTGGCGTAGCTTGCGTTCTGGAGGACGTTCCAGGTGCGGCCGGAGTTCACGATGATGAGGAGCAGGTCGTCCTTGTCCATCATGCTGATCTCCATGGTCTGAAAGATGAGGTCCTCTATACAGCGGCAGGGGATGGCGAGCTTGAGAAAGATGTCGTAAGCGGCACGGCTGATGGTGCCGGAGCCGCCCTCGCTGACGATGACAAGGCTCTTGGCCTCGGAGATGAGTCTTGCTGCCTCTGCCAGGGCGTCGTTGTCAAGGATGTCGCCGAGCTCGTCCATTATCATCTTGGTGTAGCTGATGACCTTGTTCTTGACGGTGCCGGCGTCGTCGCCGCGGCGGAGGCTCATGTCCCGCGCGGTCTCGACGATGTAGTTGGCGGCGCTGTTTTTGAGCTCGGTGAAGCCGGTATAGCCGAGTTTGCGGCAGAAGCGTATCACCGTTGCCGGGCTCGTCCCCGACGCCTCCGCCAACGAATTGGCCGTGGCTCCCGTAAGGCAGCTCGGGTCATTGAGTATATATTCGGCGATGCTGTCATCGGACTTGGAAAAAGTCTTTGTGTGGTACATCGCCTTGATTTTCTGTATGAGGAGCAGAGCTTCTTCCATAATTTCCTCCACAGTTAAGAGATGCTGCATATCCTGTTGTAAGAAATTATATTCCCCTCCACCGTCAATGTCAAACTTTCTTGTGCCCACCGGGGTCCAGATTCGGGCGTCACTGCCCGTAATATGCCGTTTTGCCGTGTTTTCGCAGGAAGTGGCGCAGGAGCAGGTCCTCGCTTATTTCCCCCTGCCAGGGGTTCATCATTCTGGCGTGCCAGCACATAAACGCCGCCTCCTCCATCACCACGGCATTGTGGGCGGCCTCTCCGGCGTCGGCTCCCCAGGCGAACGGGCCATGGCTGCGGACCAGAACTCCCGGAACCTTCTCGGGCGACAGGTCACGGAAGGTCTCGACGATGACTCTGCCAGTCATTTCCTCGTACGGTCCCTCGATCTCCTGCTTCGTCATGGCCCGCGTGCATTCAATGGCACCGCAGAAATAGTCCGCGTGCGTCGTACCCATCGCAGGGATGCCCATTCCGGCCTGGGCGAAAATAGTTGCCCAGCGTGAATGTGTATGCACTATGCCGCCTATCGAGTCGAAGGCCTTGTAGAGCACGACGTGCGTGGGCGTATCGCTGGAGGGCTTGAGCCTTCCCTCCACCACCCGGCCGTCGAGGTCCACGACCACCATGTCCTCGGCCGTCATCTCCTCGTACGGCACCCCGGACGGCTTTATGACCACCAGCCCCGAGCTGCGGTCTATGGCGGACACGTTGCCCCAGGTGAAGGTCACGAGGTCGTGTTCGGGCAGCATCAGATTTGCCGCCAGCACCTGTTCTTTCAAGTCTTTAAGCATGTTCATCACCTTACAGCAGCGCCTGCATGTCGTCCCAGACCGGGTCGAGCCGCTCTATTATCTCTTTGTACAGGCTGTATTTTTTGTCGTAGGCCTCAAAGTTCCGCCGATCCGGCATCACTGGGGCGGACAGGTCGGTCATGCCCCGCAGCGCGGACTTGATGTCCGGATAGTCTCCCACGGCGACGGCGGCCGCAATGGCGGCGCCGTGCGCCCCCGTCTCCTCGACGGACGACGTCTCCACGGGACGTTTCATCACATCCGCAAAGATCTGTATCCAGACCGGCGAATTTGCCACCCCGCCCACAAGTCTGATGCTTGCCGGGTCGTGGTCCATGAGCGCCCGCAGCTTTTCATAGTGCCACCTGTGGCAGAAGGCTATGCCCTCGTATATGCTCCGTATCATGTGGCCCTTGGTGTGGTTCGCGTTTATCCCCACAAACGCGCCCTTGGCGTAAGGGTTCACGTTGCTGGCCATTATGAAGGGCAGGAATATCGGGCAGAACTCCCCGGCGCCGATGCCGCCCGCAAGCCGGTTAGCCTCGGTGTAGACGTCCTGAGTGCAGCTCTCCATGTTCCTGAGATACCACGCGAGGTTGCCCGCGCTCGTCGCGCTCGACTCCTCGATGAGGTACTTGCCCGGTATGCAGAAGAACGAGTTCATCAGCACCCGGCCGTCGACTATTGGCCCGTCCGACACGAATTCGTTTATGCTCCAGGTGCCCGCCACCATGCAGACGTGTTCGTCGTCCGAAACCGCCGCGGACAGGGCACAGGCGTCGATGTCGAACATGCCCCCGGCGACGGGTGTGCCCGCGCAGAGGCCGGTCTTTTCGGCCGCCTCCGCCGTGACGGCGCCGCAGATGTCCGTGGCGTTCCTGAGCGGCGGCAGCGCTCGCTGCAGCTCGGCAAGGCCGAACAGGTCCAGTATTCTTTCGTCGAACTCGCCGGTATGCAGGTTCAGCAGCCCGTTGCCGGAGCAGTCGGTGCGCTCCGAATACGCCTCGCCGGTCAGGCGGAAGCGTATATAGTCCTTGCACGAAAAGATGTATTTGATCTTTTCAAGGCAGCCGGGCTCGTTGTCTCTCAGCCACGCGAGCAGCGGTATGGGCTGGCAGGTCATGATGTGCTGGCAGGTGATCTCGAATGCCGCCGCCTCTACGCCGCCGCTCTTCCACCGCGCTGTATATTCCGCCGCCCGGTTATCCGTCGACGCTATGCCGTTTCGCACCGGGCGGCCGTCGCTCCCCCACAGATACAGCCCCTTGCCATGGCCGCAGAGCGAGACCGCGCGTATATCCGACGGCGCTATCCCCGCCCCGGCCACCGCCTGCCTTATGACCGCACAGTTGGCCTCCCACATCTCCTCCATGTCGCGCTCGACGAAGCCCGGCTTCAGATATATCGAGCGCGTGTCCTCGGACGCAGAGGAGATCTGCCGGCCCTGACCGTCGAATACGGCCGCCTTTGTTGTGGTCCCTCCGTTGTCTATGCCAAGATAGTACTTCATACTCTCAAATCCCCAATGCAGTCTTGAAGCGCTCTTCGATAAAGCGCTTTGCTCCGGCGACGCTCTCGACGTCCCGGCGGCTCTTGTCGTGCCACATCTCGATCAGATACGCTCCGCAGTAGCCGCCCCGCTCCAGCACGCGAAAACAGTTCTCAAAATCCACGCAGCCGCTGCCGAACTCCACATCCCTGAACTTTCCGGGAAAGTCCCCGGCGACCGCGAGCGTGTCTTTCAGGTGCACCTGAACTATGCTGTGCATCCCCTTTTGCAGCTCGTCCGTCACATCGTTCCCCCAGGCGCTGAGGTTGCCGACGTCGGGATATACCTTCAGCCAGGGGCTGTTCACCCTCCGCTCGTACTCCAGGTGCCGGGATATGGAGCTCATGAAGCGCGTGTCCATTATCTCGTTTGCAAGCATGATGCCGTACTTTTCCCCGAGTTCGGCCGCCCTGCACAGGTTTTCCAGATAATTTGCGGCGGTCTCCGGACTCTCCTCCTCATAGTAGACGTCATAGGCCGCAAGCTGGATAATGCGCACGCCCAGACAGCAGGCGAGCTCGATCGCCCGCTCCATTATCTCGAGCGCCCGAGCCCGAACGGAGGGCTCCCGGCTCCCGAACGGGAACCGCCGGTGCGCGCTCAGGCACATCGACGTCACCGGCACCCCCGTCCTGCGGCTGGCTTCCACGAGCTCGTACCGCTGCGCACTTGTCCAGTTCAGCCGCTCAAGGCGTGCGTCGCTCTCGTCGATGCTTATCTCAAGGAAGTCGAACCCCAGCTCCGCCGCCTTCTCCAGGCGGCGCTCCCACGTGTCCGAGCCGTCCAGGGCCTTTTCATATATACCAAGCCGATGTTTTCCCAGCATAGCCGTCTACCGCTCAGGGGTTGATGGACTTTATCCACTCATAGCCGGGTACGCCCTCACGGCGGCAGAATTCCTCCCAGACAACGCCCATGGGCATCGCCTTGGACTCCTCCATGAGTGCGAAGCGGCCGGTAAGGTCGCCGCTGCTCTCGAGGCGCTTCAGCTCGGCGTCAGGCTGGAGCAGCGCAAACAAAAGCGCCTTTTTCGCATTTCGTGCGCCGATTATCGTTGCTGCAACGCGGTTTATGCTCGCGTCGAAGTAGTCCGTGCCGATGAACACCTTGTCGAGCGCTTCACTGCGCACGATCTCGCACATGATCTCCTTGGTCTCGTCGTCGAGCATCACCACGTGGTCGGAGTCCCACCTCACGGGACGGCTCAGGTGAAGCATCACCCGCCCGCCGAAACACAGATAAGCCGAGAGCTTGTCGGAGATCTTCTCCGTCGGGTGGTAGTGTCCCGCGTCCATGCAGATTATGCAGTTTTTCCTGTTCATGACGTAATTCGTGTAGAACTCGTGCGAACCCGGGGTATAGCTCTCGACGCCGACGCCGAAGAGCTTGCTCTCCACGGAGTCGATGTTGTATTTTTCGTCTATCTTCTCCTCAAAGATCCGGTCAAGGGAATCGATGAGCAGCTCTCTTGGCCCGAGCTTGTCCACACGGCAGTCCTTGGAGCCGTCGCCTATCCAGTGGTTCGTGACGCAGGGGATGCCGAGCTCCCGGCCGAAATACTCGCCGATCTTGCGGCAGGCTATCCCGTGCTGTATCCAATAGCGGCGCACGGTCTCGTCCGGGCTCGTGAGCGTCAGGCCGGAGGCCGCCATGGGGTGGGAGAAATAGGTGGGGTTGAAGTCCAGGCCTATCTTCTTGTCCTTTGCAAAGTCGACCCAGAAGCGGAAGTGCTCCGGCTTGAGCATGTTCCTCTCCACCGGCTTGTCGGAGACGGAATACACCGAGTGCAGCGCCAGTTTCACGGCGCCTGGGATGAAGGACATGGCCTTGTTCAAGTGGTCCACGTACTCCTCCACGCTCTGCGGTTTGCCCGGTGCGTTGCCCGTGGCCTGGATACCGCCGGTCAGCGTGGCGTTGAAGTTCTCAAAGCCGGTAAGGTCGTCCAACTGCCAGCAGTTGATGGATATCGGGGTGTTCTTCAGCTTCTCAAGCGCCGCTTCCGTGTCCACTCCGATGTCACGGTACATCTCCCTGGCGCCTGCGTATCTCTCCTCAGCACTAAACATAGCAATTCCTTTCTTCAGCGCACCCGGCCGAGCGGGGCTGTGGCTAGGGGCGTTGAAATTTAGTAAATTTTATTATTTCACTAAAAATATATGCGCCCGTCGGGGGATTGTCAAGTGATTTTCCTCTTGCTTTCCTGTATACAGCGTATTTTCATCACTATTATCTAAAATCAAGCTCAATTTTTGTGCCCTCGGGCGGCCTAAAGTTTTAGTATTTTACTAAATTCTTGACATTTGCGCGGCATTTGGATATTATATTTGCAGTACATCGCGTCAAGTGCCTGCGACACCTTGGAAATGGAAGGTCTGTGCGTTATGAAGCTGAAAGAAATCGCCAAAATTGCAAACGTATCTCCCTCCACAGTGACGTTGGTCCTGAACAACCGCGAGGGAGTCAGCCCCGAAAAGCGCAGGCAGATCCAGGACCTCCTGGACAAATACGGCTACTCTTCCGGAGAGCAGTCTACCGTAAAGCGGCCGGCGCCCGCGCTCAGGCAGACCAGGCTCCTGTTTGTCAAATACAAGGAGCACTCCATGCTCGTGGACGGCAACCCCGGCTTTGTCAACTCCATCATCGACGCCGTCGAGATGGAGTGCCGCCGCCAGAACTGTTCGCTCTCGCTAATGGTCGCCTCCCGGGACCAGCTCCCGTCCCTGAGCGGCATGATAAACAACGAGGCGCCGGACGGGGTCCTGCTGCTAGGGACCGAGCTGAAGGAGGACGACTGCCTCAGCTTCGCCTCGGTCAAAGCGCCAATGGTCATAA
>CAUAHS010000011.1 GCA_958428885.1 uncultured Eubacteriales bacterium | reverse complement strand
TCTCCCCTTGCCAGCTCCTGCGAGCGCCTCTTGTTGGCCCGGAACCCGGCCTTTACGGCCTCGGGCAGGCCGAGCTCGCACATGGCCTTTATCGCGGCCTCGGTCGTGCCCTTTTTGGAGGTGATGCGACGGCGGAGCTCCTCGGGCGGGACGTCCTCGGCCTCCATCTGCCTCGCCGCGCCGATGAGCGTCTGGCGCGAGAGCATGGCGGCCTTTTCCGGGTCCATGCCGTCCTCGATCGCCGCGTCACGCAGCGCCTCTATGAGCAGATACACATACGCCGCTCCGCTGCCGGATAGGGCCGCCACGTCGTCGATCTCGCTCTCGTCTATCCTGACGGCTACTCCGCCGCAGGCAAAGATGCCGACGACCTTTTCCACGTCCGCATCCGTCGCCGTCCAGCCCGGAGCCACGCCGGAGGCGCCGCAGCCGACGGACATCGCGATGTTCGGCATGACGCGCACGACCCTCGCCTGGGGGAAGGCCGCCTCAACCGTCTCCGTGCCGATGCCGGCCATGATGGTCACCACCAGCGTGCCCGGGGCGATGAAGTCCCGGTACACCGGCGCAGCCTCGGGGAAGCTCTGGGGCTTCACGGCGATGACCACCGTGTCGGCCTCCCTTATCGCCTCGGGCGCCGAGGGCACGGCGCCGTACATCGCCTGGACCTCGCCCGTGCTCTTAGGGTTGCGCGGGTTCACGACGAGGATGCCCCCGCCCGGCACCCCGTGCCGCACGAGGCCGCCGATTATGGCCCGCGCCATGCTGCCGCTGCCTATGAAAGCTGTCTTTCCCATGCTTCCGCCTCCCTTACGGCCTTACCTGGCCGGTGCCGAGCACCAGATACTTGTAGCTGGTTATCTCCTCAAGGCCGAGCGGACCGCGGGCGTGGAGCTTCTGCGTCGAGATGCCGAGCTCGGCGCCGAAGCCGAATTCAAAGCCGTCCGTAAAGCGCGTGGAGGCGTTCCAGTCCACGACGGCGGCGTCCACGTTGCGCAGGAAGTAGTCGGCGTTTTCCTTGTCGGCAGTCACTATGCATTCCGTGTGCTTGGTGCCGTAGCGGTTTATGTGCTCGACGGCGGCCTTGACGTCGGGGACGACCTTGACGGCCATGGCGAGGCGGAGATATTCGTCCGCCCAGTCGGCCTCGGTGGCCGGTATCATGCCCTCGGTGTACTGCGCCGCAGCCTCGTCGCCGTGGAGCTCCACGTTCTTGTCCGTGAGCGCCTTCAGGAGCGCCTTGAGGTGCTCCTCCGCCCAGTCCTCCTGCACGAGCAGGGTCTCGGCGGCGTTGCATACGCCGGTGCGCTGGGTCTTGGCGTTTATGACTATGGCTTCGGCCATTGCGTAGTCCGCCGAGGCGTCGATGTAGACGTGGCAGTTGCCAGTGCCGGTCTGCAAGACGGGCACGGTGGAGTTCATGACGGCGTTATTTATGAGCCTCGCCCCGCCTCTCGGGACGATGAGGTCGATGTACTCCCGCAGCTTGAGCATGCGGTCGACGGTCTCGTGGCTCGGGTCCTCGACGAGACAGACCGCGTCGGGCGTGACGCCGGAGGCCTCCAGCGACTCCCGCATGACGCGCACCAGCGCTGCGTTCGACTCGTAAGCGGACGAACTGCCTCGCAGGAGCATCGCGCTGCCGGCCTTGAAAGCCAGCGCTGCGGCGTCCACCGTGACGTTCGGCCTCGCCTCGTAGATGATGCCGATGACGCCCATGGGCACGCGGACCTTGCGGATGACGAGCCCGTTGGGGCGGGTCCACTCGTCCATCACTCGCCCGATGGGGTCGGGCAGTTCCGCCACCTGGTCGAGACCCTCGGCCATACCGGCTATGCGGTCGGCGTTGAGCATCAGGCGGTCGAGCAGGGATTCCGGCATGCCGCTCTCACGGCCTTTTGCCATGTCCTTTTCGTTAGCCGCGAGGATCTCCGGCGTCCTTTCAAGCAGGGCCTTTGCCATCGCGTGCAGCGCGGCGTTTTTTCGCTCGGTGCCAAGCTGGGCGACCTCGAGGCTCGCAGCCTTTGCGGCCTGGGCTGATTCGACGAGTGTTTTCATTCTGTTCCCTCCGTTTCTGTGTAGACCCAGTTGTCCTGGTGCACCACCTCCGGGGGACGGCCGGGGCAGCGCGCGGCGGCTTCCGCAGAGGAGAGCCCCGCTATGTTCTTCAGCTCGGCTGAGCTGTAATTGACTATGCCGCGTCCCAGCAGCGCACCGCCGCCGGAGAGCCAGACCCTCACGACATCGCCGGGGGCAAAATCGCCCTCCGCCGCCCGCACTCCCGCCGGCAGCAGACTCTTTCCGCGGCGGCAGAGCGCCTCCGCCGCGCCTGGGTCGATGTAGATGTTGCCCCTGGTCGGGGCGTAGAAGGCCATCCACTGCAAGCGCGTCTTCATGCCGCTGCCAGCCTTGAAATAGGTGCCCCGTGCCGTGCCGGAGACAGCCTTTTGCAGCACGTCCGGCTCCGTGGAGCGGCAGATGACCACCGACACGCCCGCACCGGAGGCGAGCTTTGCGCCCTCGACCTTCGTGGCCATGCCGCCGGTGCCGTTGGCGCTGCCGGCGCCGCCCGCGAGGGCTTCCAGCTCCGGCGTGACGCGCTCCACCGTGTCGATGTGCTCCGCATCCGGGTTCGAGCGCGGGTCGGCGGTGTAGAGCCCGTCCGTGTCCGTCAGCAGCACGAGGAGGTCCGCGTGCAGCATCGCCGCCACCTGGGCCGAGAGCATGTCGTTGTCGCCCAGCTTCAGCTCGGCGATGGACACCGTGTCGTTTTCATTTATGATGGGCACCGCCCCGCGCGCGAGCAGCACCTCAAGCGCCGAAAAGGCGTTGTGATAGCGCCGCCTGTCGCGGAAGTCGTCCCGCGTGAGCAGCAGCTGCGCCGCAACGTAGCCGTGCTCGTGCAGGCAGCGCGTGTATTCCTCCATCAGCAGCCCCTGACCCACGGCGGCGCAGGCCTGCTTTGCCGCCGTCGCCTTGGGCCGCTCGTGATAGCCCAGCAGCGTGTAGCCCGCGGCGATAGCCGCGCTCGTCACCATGACGACCTGGTGCCCCTCGTCCCGGAGCTGCGCCACCTGAGCCGTCAGCGAGCGCAGCCGCTCCGGCGAGAGCCGCCCGCTCCGCTCCGTAAGCGAGCTGGTGCCTATCTTTACAACTATCGTCTTTTTCCCGCCCATGTACAAAGTTCCTCCCCTGAAATACAAAGCCTCCGGGAAATTGATTTTTTATTATAACACAGCTCGGTGTATTATCCAAGCATATAAACGTGTATTCAGCTGTGATATAATATTAATACTCTGTAAAGGGAGGCGCTCCGGCATGAAAAAGCGGATACTCTTCATAGGCACGGGCGGCACCATAGCCTCGGAGATGTCGGACGAGGGGCTGCTGCCGGGAGTGGGCGCATCGGCGCTGCTCAGCTATGTGCCGGACGTGGCGGAGTTCTGCGAGGCCGAGAGCGTGCAGCTCTTCGACCTCGACAGCACGAACATAGGCCCGGACGAGTGGCTGGGCATGGCCAGGGCCATACGTGAGAACTACTCGCGCTTCGACGGCTTCGCCATCAGCCACGGCACGGACACGATGGCCTACACCGCCGCCGCGCTGAGCTATCTCATCCAGCGCAGCCCCAAGCCCATCATCCTCACCGGTGCGCAGAAGCCCATCGGCTTTGACACGACGGACTCGCGCCAGAACCTGCGTGACGCCTTTGCCTGCGCCTGCGACGGCGGACTGCACGGGGTCTGCATCGTCTTCAACGGCCGGGTCATCCTCGGTACCCGCGCGAGAAAGACGCACTCGAAGAGTTTCGACGCCTTCTCGAGCATCAACTACCCGAACATAGCGGCCGTGCGCGACGGCCGAATCCTGCGCTACATAGAGCCGGAGCACCTGCCGGAGCCGAAGTTTTACGGCGGGCTGGACACCCGCGTGGGGCTGCTGAAGCTCATCCCCGGCACGGAGCCGGAGCTGCTGGAGTTCATGCTCCGCCGCTGCCGGGCGCTGGTCATCGAGAGCTTCGGCGTCGGCGGACTGCCGGAACGAGGGGGCATGCACGCCCTGGTGAAGTCGGCGGCGCTGGAGGGCAAGGCCATAGTCATGACCACCCAGGTACAGAACGAGGGCTCCGACCTCGCAGTATACAGCACGGGCAGTGCCCTGGCGCACAGCCCCGGAATCCTGGAGGCCTACGACATGACCACCGAGGCCGCCGTGGCGAAGTTGATGTGGCTTTTGCCCCTGGCGACCTCGCCGGAGGACATACCCCGGCTGTTCTACACCCCCGTTTCCAAGGACCTGCTCTCGGAAGCGCACCACCCCACAGGAATGTGAGACGAAAAAACCGCGGCTGCCTGCTTAGGCAGCCGCGTGATTTTTACATGAGAGACCTATCTTCTGAACAGCAGCGAGAGGGAGCGCGCGCCACGCCCGTTCGCAAGCTCCAGCAGCATGCGGAGCCAGGGCCCGCGCACGCCTCCGTTTATCTGCATCCCGCTCAGCGAGGCGTCCGCCGCCGAGGAGAGCATCATGCGGTACTCGGGCGAGTTCCTGTCACCGCCGGAGGCACGGGCTATGACAAGCTCCATCGCGCGGTACACGACCCGGGCGAGCCGGCTGTCGCCGTGGATGTCGAGCAGGGTGTTTTCCATGGTGTAGAGTCCCCTCCGCAGCGCCCTTGCCGGGAGCCTCCTGCCGAGCAGGCGCTCGAAGTCCGCCGTGCCCGGCGTGCCTGAGGGAGCGAAGTACCAGTCCGGCGTCTCGGGCGGCTCCGGCAGTTCGTCCCCGGAGAGCGTGAGCTCCGCCTCGAGGCGGATATCCTCGCTGCTCGAGCCGAGGGCGAGGCGGTAAGTCCCGCCGGGGGTGAGCCGGCCCCTGTCCGTCCAGACCGCAAGGGCGCCCGGGTCCAGGTCTATGCGCACCCGGCGGCTCTCGCCGGGGGAGAGATGCACGCGCGCGAAACCGCAAAGGTTCAGGCGCGGGCGGTAATATCCGCTCTCCGGCGGTGTGAAATAGAGCTGTGCCACCTCGTCGCCCGGGACGGTCCCGGTGTTCGCCAGCGTGAAGGAGACGCCTCCCTCGTCTACCGCGAGGTCGGAGTAGGCAAAGCTCGTGTAGCTCAGCCCGTGACCGAAGGGATAGCGCACGCCCACGCCCGCGCTGGAGTAATAGCGGTAGCCGACGTAGAGGCCCTCGCGGTAGAGGGGGTCACGCTCGCCGTAGAAGGGGGCGCAGGCGCAGTCGGAATAGCTCAGAGGCCAGCTCTCGGCCAGTTTGCCGCCGGGGACGGCCTTCCCGAAGAGCAGCTCCGCCGCCGCCTCGCCGCCCGCCTCGCCGGGCAGGCCGAGGTAGAGGATGCCGCGCACCTTGTCCGCCCAGGGCAGCTCCACTGCTCCGCCGCAACAGAGCACGACCACGGTGTTCGGGTTCGCCGCCGCCACGGCCTCGATGAGCCGGTTGTGACCTTCGGGCAGGGACATGTCCGCGCGGTCGAAGCCCTCGGACTCGCACCGGGGCGGGAGCCCGGCAAAGACCACGGCAGTCCCGGCACGCCTAGCCGCCGCTGCGGCCTCGTCGACGAGCGTGCCCGGAGCGCTCCCGTCTCCAAGACAGCCCTGCACCCAGAGCACGTCCGGGCAGGCGCCCGACGCGCTGGTGAGTTTCCGGGCGTTGATGTGGCTGCTGCCGGAGCCCTGATAACGGGGGTGGGCGGCCATGTCGCCTATGAACACCGTACCCGACCGGTCACGTATGGGCAGGACGCCGCCCTCGTTCTTGAGCAGCACGGCACAGCGCACCGCCGCCCGGCGGGCGAGGTCGTGGTTTGCATCGAGGTCGGCGCTGCGGCCCTCGGCGGCGGGGGCGGAGTATTTCTCCGCGAGCCTTGCGACCCTCGAAGCGCATTTTTCGACAGTCTCACGGCGGAGCAGGCCGAGCCGGAGCGCCGCAAGGCACTCGAGCTCCATGTAGAGCGAGCCGCCGGGCATCATCAGGTCGCAGCCGGCCTCAAAGCCGCGGACCCGGTCGCTCATGGCGCCCCAGTCGGTGACGACCGCGCCGTCAAAGCCCCAGTCGGAGCGGAGGATGTCGGTCAGCAGCGTGCGGCTGTCCGAGCAGTGCACGCCGTTCACGGCGTTGTAGGCGCACATGACGGCGGCCGGACGCCCATCTCGGACGGCGATCTCAAAGCCGCGAAGATAGAGTTCCCGGAGCGTGCGCCCGTCCACGACGCTGTCTGAGGAAAAGCGCTTGTATTCCTGATTGTTGCAGGCGAAGTGCTTTAGACAGGCGCCTGCGCCCTCGGACTGGATGCCCCGGATGAAGGCTGCGGCGAGCTTGCCCGTGAGCAGCGGATCCTCGGAGAAGTACTCAAAGTTCCGCCCGCAGAGGGGACTGCGCTTGAGGTTAGCACCCGGACCCAGGACCAGGCCGACCCCCTCGGCGAGCGCCTCACGGCCGATGGCGGCGCCTATCTCAAAGAGCAGCTCCTCGTCCCAGCCGCAGGCGGTGAGCACGGCGGTGGGGAAGCAGGTGGCGGGCCGGGAGCGGTTCATGCCCAGCATGTCGCCCGTGTGCTCCTGCTTGCGCAGCCCGTGTGGCCCGTCGGCCATCATCAGCGAGTGCAGACCCAGCCGGGGCACAGGGCGGGTGTGCCAGCAGTCCGCCCCCTCGCAGAGCTCCACTAGCTCCCGGGCGTCGAGTTTTGAAACGTCCATGTTCCGTTACCCTCCATATATGTTCAGACCCCATCCGGACGGATGGGGTCTGGCGGTTTTTCAGTCCTGTTTGTTTTTGAAGAACTCCTCAAAGTAGTCCCGCCGGGCTTTTTCCTGGGCGAGGCGCTTGGCCTCGTCGGGCTGGACCGCATCCTGAGCGGACCTCGGCTGTTGGGGCCTCTGCGGCTGGGACCGGGTCTGCTGAGGCTGCTGAGGCCTCGGCTGCCTGGACGCTGCGGCGGCGTGGACGGTCTCGCGCGGGCGCTCGACAGGGCGCTCCGGAGCGCTGCGGACAGGCTCCTGGGCGGATTCGGCCATGCGGCGCTGCCGCTCCAGCTTGGCACGGCGCAGCTCACGCATGTGGCGCTTGTGCAGCACGCGGTATCTCACCACCAGGGCTATGTAACAGATCAGCGCGAGCACCAGGGCGACGATGACGATCTTCACCCAGGTCATGCCCAGGACCTGGGCGATCTGGTTTTTCATGTACTGGGTCTTGGAGAGCTCGACGGAGCTGCCGGCAATGAGCTGGGTCGTGCCGTACACGTCCCCGTTCAGGCTGAGCGTTATCTCGCCGAGCACCGTGCCCGCGGCGATGGGCGCCTCGAGCGTCTCTCCGTCGCGCTCGCTGTAGATCACGATGTCGCGCTTGAGGCTGGAGACGTCGAAGTCGTTGGCGACCACGGCGGTCAGCACCGTGTTGGGCCGGAGCGTCGCCTTGCCGTCGTCCGCGGCCATGGCCACGTTGACCTCGGTTATGAGCTCCGAGGAGCTGAGTATCTCGCGGGAGGAGAAGTTTTCAAAGGCCCAGTTGTAGAGCGTGATGCTGTCGGCAAAATTGGTGTAGTTGTAGCCGCCGGAGCCGTTGTCGTTGGCCTGGCCGCCGAGCACCGCGGCGATGACGCGGACCCCGTCCTTCTCGGCGGAGGAGACGAGGCAGTAGCCTGCGGCGCTGGTGTGGCCGGTCTTGCCGTTTTTGGCGTATTCGTAGTAATAACCGGGGTAGTAGGTGGCATTCTGGTTGATGAGCGAGTTGGTGTTGGAGAGCTCACGGACCTCGGAGACGTTGGTGGGGGCAACGGAGTAGCTGACGGTGCCGCTTATCTCGGCGAAGAGGTCGTGCGAGATGGCCTCACGGTAGATGACGGCGATGTCGTGGGCGGTGGTGTAGTGGTTCTCATCGGGCAGGCCGTGGGTGTTGGCGACGTGGGTGCCTGTGCAGCCGAGCTCTTCTGCCCGGGTGTTCATCATCTCCACAAAGGCGTCCACGGAGCCGCCTATGTATTCGGCGATGACGTTGCAGGCCTCGTTTGCGGAGGCGAGCAGGGCGCAGTAGAGGAGGTCCTGCAGCGGCATAGTCTCGCCCGGGACTATGCCGGCGGTGCTGCCGTCGTCCACCATGCCCTCGAGGCAGGTCTCACTGGCCGTGACGCTGTCGGTCAGGGAAAATTCGCCGCGTTCCACGGCCTCGACGGCGACGAGGACGGTCATGACCTTCGTCAGCGAGGCGGGGTAAGCCTTGGCGTCCGCATCCTTCTGATAAAAGATACGCCCGGAGTCAGCGTCCATGAGGACGGCGTAGGAGGAGCTTAGCTCCGGCTCCTCCAGCGCGAGGGCGGGCAGGCCCAGCGCGGACATTAGAAGGCAGGCGAGCAAAATTATGGGCAGCAACTTGATTTTTTTCATATCAATCTCCGCTATAATATGTTATCATTGTGTGCAGGGACGGCTCTGTATAACACAGATTATACAGTCCGTACCAGCGAAAAGCAACATCAAAAAAATGCAAGGGAGGCGCCGGGCTTGCGGGGTTTGACGCGGTCCTCGGCGGCGGTGCTGGCGGCGGCGCTGCTGTTTTCCGCCGGCGTCCTGACCGCGCGCGGGAACAAGGACGAGCCGGTCTCCGTCTCGCGGGGAGTGGCAGCCGTGTCCGCCGCAGAGCCGGAGCAGGGCTCCGGCCTCATCGACATAAACAGCGCAGGGGTGGAGGAGCTGGACCTCCTGCCCGGCATCGGCCCGGCAAAAGCCGCCGCAATAATCGACTACCGCGCAGAACACGGTCCCTTTTCCGACGTGCAGGAGCTGCTTGAGGTTCCCGGCATAGGGGAGGCCACGCTCGACGGCCTCCGGGACTACGTCTGCGCCGGCGCTCAGGAGGGAGACCCATGAAAATTCTCGTCGTCGACGACGAAAAGCTGCTCGTAAAGGGCATAAAATTCAACCTCGAGAACGAGGGCTACTCCGTGGACGCCTGCTACGACGGGGAGACCGCCGTGCAGATGGCCGCCTCCGGCGAATACAGCCTCATCATCCTCGACCTCATGATGCCGGGGCTCGACGGGCTGGAGGCCTGCCAGAAGATCCGTGCTTTTTCAACCGTGCCCATAATCATGCTCACGGCACGCAGCGAGGACGCGGACAAGCTGCTGGGTTTCGAGTCCGGTGCGGACGACTACATCACCAAGCCCTTCAACATCCTTGAGCTCAAAGCGCGCATCCGCGCGCTGCTGCGCCGGGCCTCCATGCCCGCAGCCGGGCCATCCGCCTCGGTCATAGAGCGCGGCGGACTGGAGATCGACACCGACAAGCGTGCCGCACGCAAAAACGGCCGCACCGTGGACCTCACCGCCCGGGAGTTCGACCTCATCGAGCTCTTCATCAAAAATCCCGGACGTGTTTACAGCCGGGACAACCTCCTCAACCTCGTCTGGGGCTATGACTACCAGGGCGACGAGCGCACCGTGGACGTCCATATCCGCCGCCTGCGTGAGAAGATCGAGGACAACCCCGCCTCGCCCCGGCTGATAATCACCAAGTGGGGCGTCGGCTACTACTTCGCCGAGTGAGGTCAAAATGAGCAGGGACGGAACCAAGAGAAGAGGGATAACAGAGCGCGTACAGTTCAAGTTCGTGCTCTCTTTCTGCGCGCTCTTGGCCGGGCTCATCGTGCTGCTGAACACCTACCCCATCGCAGCCTCGCGCGACCTGGTGGCCTCGGAGAAGGAGAGCTCACTGCTCAGCCAGGCCTCGGTCATCTCCTCCTCGCTCTCGACCCTGAGCCCGCTGGAGCCGGACTCCGTGGGGCAGGTCATGGACCTGCTGGAGCTCTCGTCCGCAAGCCGCGTCGTCGTGACCGACGAGAGGGGAGTCATAGTCTACGACACGGGCAGTCCGTCGGGCAAGGGCAAGGCAGCCATGCTTGCGGAGGTGGCTCTGGCCCTGGAGGGCAAGCAGGTGTTCCACTCCGTGTTCTCGGGCGGCGCATTCGTCTCCACGGCGGCAATGCCGGTGCGCTCCGGCGGCGTCACGCTCGGGGCTGTCTATGTCCGGGAGTACGACACTGCGCAGGCGGAGCTCATCCTCTCCATCCAGAACCGTCTCGTCACCATCTCGATTGCGGCCAGCTTCGCCGCGCTGGCGCTGACCGTCGTCTTTTCCCGCGCGCTGACCAGGCGCATAACGCGGCTTGCGGAGGCCATCCGTGTCGTCCGCGGCGGAGACTACGCTCACCGGCTCAAGCCCGAGGGCAACGACGAGCTGACCGAGCTCTGCGAGGAGTTCAACAATATGACGCAGACCCTGGAGACCACGGAGCAGCAGCGCCGCCGCTTCGTCTCCGACGCCTCGCACGAGCTCAAGACCCCGCTCGCAGCCATCCGGCTGCTGGCGGACAGCATAGAGCAGAACGCCGACATGGACGAGGCCACGATGCGCGAGTTCGTCTCCGACATCGGCACCGAGGCGGACCGGCTCCAGCGCACGACGGAAAAGCTGCTGGACCTCTCCCGCCGGGACGACGGCGTCCAGGCCGCAAGGGTGCCCGTGGACCTCGGCGAGGTGGCGCTCTCCACGCTGCGGCTGCTATCGCCGCTGGCGGAGGGGCTCGGCGTCACGCTCCGCTGCGAGCCGGAGCCGGGCTGCATCATCTCGGCCTCGGAGGACGACATATATCAGATAGTTTTCAACCTGGCGGAAAACGCCGTAAAATACAACGTCGAGGGCGGCAGCGTGGACATCCACGTGCGCCGGAGCGAGGGCAGGATACTGCTCGACGTGGAGGACACCGGCATAGGCATACCCGAAGCCGACCTCCCGAACATCTTTTCGCGCTTTTACCGCGTCGACAAGGCGCGCTCCCGCGAAAAGGGCGGCAGCGGCCTGGGACTCTCGATAGTCCACGACGCGGTGACGGCCCTGGGCGGCAGCATCACGGTCGAGGCCAGGGAGGGCGGGGGCACGCGCTTTTCCGTGTCCTTCCCGGAGCCGGGAGAGGGGGCGCAGCAGTGAAAAGACGCATCATCGCCGTGCTCTGCCTCGCGCTCGCGCTCGTGGCGCTGGCCTCCTGCGGGCATGCCGCGCTGACGGTCGAGGTCTGGCGGCGCACGTCGGACGCGGAACACAGCGTTAGCGAGGGGCTCATCCAGCCGGAGCGCCGCAGTGTCCAGGCCCAGGCCGGCAGCATAAACGGCGCCGTATCCGCCTTCAACGCAGCGCCGGAGGACCCGGGTCTGACCCGGGCGGCAGGGGAGGACGCCAGGATCCTCGCCTGGAAGCTGGAAGGCACTGAACTCCGGCTCGAGGTCTCGCCGGAGTGGGCGGAGCTCGAGGGTTTCGACCGTACGCTGGCAGACTGCTGCGCCGCACTCACCTTCTGCGCCCTCGAGGGCGTGGACAGCGTCTCGATATATTCCCTCGGCCAGAGGCTCGCAGGGCCGCTGGACGAGAGCGATATAGTTCTTGCGGAATGAAATAAACACATTGGAGGCATATTGAAAATGGCAAACACCGAGAGAGTCAAAGAAGCCGTCGCCCGTGCCGAACTGGACGCCGTCCTCCTCATGGACGACCGGGACATCTATTACGCCACGGGCTTTCTGCCCACGGACAGCGCCGCCATCATCGCGCGCGACGCAGCGTGGCTGGTCACGGACTCGAGGTATATAGAGGCTGCGCAGAATCAGGCTGCGCCTGGCGTGGAGGTCGTCCTCACCACCCGCGAGCGCCCGCTGCCCGGCATACTGCGTGAACTGTGCGAACGCAACGGGCTCGAGCGCGTCGGCGCTGAGGAGGAGAAACTCAGCCACGCGATGTACCTGCGCATGGAGAAGGCGCTCGGACGCGAGCTGCTGCCGGCCCAGTCCCTGCTCATGGAGCTGCGCTCCTGCAAGACCCAGGAGGAGCTCCGGAGCCTCATCGCCGCCCAGCGCATCGCCGAGACCGCTCTCGAGGAGGTCCTGCCCCTGCTCAAGCCCGGAGCCGTAGAGCGCGAGATCGCCGCGGAACTCACCTACCGCATGCGCATGCACGGTGCGGAGGGCAACTCCTTTGACCCCATCGTCGTCACCGGCGCCAAGAGCAGCATGCCCCACGGCGTGCCCGGGGATGAGGTCATAAAGTCCGGCGACTTCGTCACGATGGACTTCGGCTGCCTGAAGAACGGCTACTGCTCCGACATGACCCGCACCGTCGCCATCGGCTCCGCCACGGACGAGATGCGCAGCGTCTATTACACGGTCCTCGAGGCGCAGAAAGCGGGTATCGCCGTCGCCCGTCCGGGCGTCACCGGCGCCGAGATCCACAACGCCGGCGCCAAGGTCATAGCCGACGCGGGCTACGGCGCCTATTTCGGTCACGGCTTCGGCCACGGCGTGGGCCTGGATATCCACGAGCAGCCCACAGCCTCCCCCGCAAACCAGTGCCCCATGCCCGAAGGCGCCGTCATCTCCGCCGAGCCGGGCATCTATCTCCCCGGCAAATTCGGCGTCAGAATAGAGGACGTCATCTATCTGACCGGCAATGGCTGCGAAAATATCACAAAAGCGCCCAAGGATTTGCTTATTCTGTAAACGAAGGGCTTGCCAAAATAAGATATGTAGTGTAAAATGTCTTGGTTATATAAACTATAAGCCACAGGAGGACAGGATATATGATAACAGCAGGCGATTTCAGGAACGGCGTCACCTTCGAGATGGACGGGCAGGTCATGACCGTCGTCAGCTTCCAGCACGTCAAGCCCGGCAAGGGCGCCGCTTTCGTGCGCACGAAAATGAAAAACGTCATGACGGGCGCCGTGACCGAGACCTCGTTCAACCCCACCGCCAAGTTCGAGGAGGCCACCGTCGAGCGCAAGAGCATGGAGTACAGCTATGCCGACGGCAACCTCTACTACTTCATGGACCCCGAGAGCTATGAGCTCATCCCCATCGACGGCTCTCTGCTGGGCGATAGCTTCAAGTTCGTCAAGGAGAACATGGTCTGCGTCGTCATGAGCTACAAGGGCAACGTCTTCGCCGTTGAGCCGCCCAACTTCGTCGAGCTCGAGGTCACCCAGACCGACCCCGGCTTCGCCGGCAACACCGCGACCAACGCCACCAAGCCCGCCACCCTCGAGACCGGCGCCGAGGTCAAAGTCCCCCTCTTCATCAACGAGGGCGACAAGATAAAGATCGACACCCGCACCGGCGAGTATCTCGAGCGCGCCAAGGGCTGAACACCATAACATTCCCCGGAAGGAGGAGCTGCACATGACAACTTCCGAAAAAGTGGCCTACCTCAAGGGCCTGGCCGAGGGCCTGGGCTTCGACAAGGAGTCCAAAGAGGGCCGCATCCTGGACGCCATTCTCGACATCCTCGAGGACGTGGCGCACGACATCGAGGACCTGGAGGACAACGCCTACGAGCTGGGCGAGGCCATCGACCAGGTCAGCGACGACCTCTCCGACATTGAGGACATCGTCTACGACCTCGACGACGAGGACGACGAGGACGAGGACGATGACGAAGGCTGCTGCGGCAGCTGCTGCTGCGACGAGGACGATGAGGACGACGGCGAGGAGCCCGTCTTCTATGAAGTCACCTGCCCCGCCTGCGAGAACACCATCACCATCGACGAGGACGTTCTGAACCTCGGCTCCATCGAGTGCCCCAACTGCGGCGAGACCCTCGAGTTCGAGGGCATCGAGGAGGACGAGGACGAGCCCGACGACGACGGCGAGGACAAGGACTGACAGCAAGCCGCAAAAAACGGCCGGCCCAATCAGGGGACCGGCCGTTTTCTTTATTTTCTGCGCCTGAGCATGCCCACGGCGGCAAGTGCAAGGGCGATGAGTATGAGTCCCGCCAGAATGAGCATCATCACGTTCGAGGCCGTGCCCGCGGCGTCCCAGTGCGCAAAATCAAAGCCGAAGGGCCGCAGCAGGCTGTACGGCTGGTCCATATAGCGCCCGTCGAGCGCCATCACGCGGTCGAGCACCCAGGGGAACAGCCAGTACCACACAGCCGTGAATCCGAACGCCGCCGCCGCGCGGAACCAGCCGCCAACTCGCAGATACCTTGCCAGCGCCAGCACTCCCCAGGGCAGCAGCAGCCCGTACACCGCCATCGGCAGAGCGGGCAGGAGAAACCAGTCCCCGCCGTCGTACAGACAGGCCGACCCCAGCAGCGCAAAGAGCAGCAGGCTCACCGTGCCCAGCCAGAGCGCCGCGCTGTGCCGCCTGAGCGCCTCCGGCAGCGGCAGCTGCCTCAGCACCAAAGGCAGCAGCAGTACCGCCGCTGCAAAGATGACGGAGACGGCCGTTATCCAGAACCAGTCGCCGCCCGCGTAGACGCAGCAGACGCCCAGCAGCGCCAGCAGCAGCACGAGGTCGGCTCCGAGGCAGAGCAGCGTCTTGCGCGAGGCAAGAGCCTCCGGCAGCGGCAGCCGCCTGAGCACAAAGGGCAGCAGCATCAGGCAGAGCCCGAAGAGCACCGACACCCCGGCCACAAAGAACCAGTCTCCGCCCGTGTACAGGCAGCAGACGCCCAGCAGCAGCTCGAGCGCGAGCGTGAAGGCGCCCGCTGTCCAGACGCCGCCCATGCGCTCCGGCGCGAGCGCGGGAGTGAGGGTGAGCGACGCCGCCGTGAGCAGCGAGGCGAGCACGACCCAGGACCAGCCGAGCGCACCGTCCGAGGCGAGGTCCGCGATAAAGCAGATCACCGCCGCAAGGGCGTAGCAGGCGATCTGGCCGAATTTCCACCCTCGCACGAGCCGGATGTATCGCCGGGCCAGAGTCTCCGCCCGCCTGGCCTCCGTGTCCTCGCTCGCGGTGAGCAGCTCGTGCTCGGAGATGTCCAGTATCCCGCATATATCGTGCAGCAGCGTGATGTCGGGGTAGCTCAGCCCGCGCTCCCACTTTGAAACGGCAGAGTCCGTGACGTACAGCTTTTCGGCAAACTGCCGCTGCGTCATCCCCAGCGCGCGGCGGCGCTGGGCGATGTATTCGCCAAGAGTCCTTTTGTCTTCCATTCGATGTGCCTCCAGAAAAGTTTCGGCCTGCGCAGCAACCGACTCAATGTTAGCACCCGGTCCTAAAAAGTCAACGCCCGAGGCCGTTTTTGCGGCTCGACCGTCAGGAAAGTCGCCGAAAAGTTGAATAAATGTGAAATTTCGGGCTGATTTGGCAACAAAAGCGGGAACCCCCCTCGAGGGTTCCCGCTTTGACTCTCTCCGCCGCTTAGAATAAGCAGGGGAGGATACCGCCCGCCGAGCCGCCTTAAGGACTGCACCAGCTTTGTATAAAGGCGGACGAAACTTTTAAACTCTTTTACCGCGCGAAATATATGGCGAGGACGATGAGCACGGCCTCAAAGAACAGGATGAGAGGTATGCCTATCGTGAAGCTGTCGTGCTGGGTCTTGTGCCGGAAAGCGTACATGCCGATGAGCACGCCCGCCGAGCCGCCGAGGACGGCGACCAGGAACAGCGTCGCCTCCGGGATCCTCCGCTTGCCGTGTCTCGCGCGGGACTTGTCCACGCCCATGAGTATCAGGCCGTCCAGATTTATCACCAGCAGATACACGCCCAGCAGCGCGAGCAGAACCGTCATTGCTTTTTCCTCCGCCTTCTGTCGTAGGGCGGGACAAGGCAGTTCTTGCCGAAGCCGATGAGGTCCTCCCGCCCGGCCTTGCGCAGCGCCTCCAGCACCAGCCGCCGGTTCGCCGGGTTCTGGAACTGCAAGAGCGCCCGCTGCATCGCCTTTTCCTCCGGAGTGCGCGCCACATACACCGGCTCCATCGTCCGCGGGTCCAGGCCCGTGTAGTACATGCAGGTCGAGACCGTGCCCGGCGTCGGGTAGAAGTCCTGCACCTGTTCCGGACGGCGGCCAGTCTTTTTGAGGTACAGCGCCAGCGATATCGCGCTCTCCAGCGTGCTGCCGGGGTGCGAGCTCATCAGGTAGGGCACGACGTACTGCTCCTTGTCATACCGCGCGTTCAGGCTGCGGTACTTCTCCATGAAGCGCTCGTACACGTCTATGTGCGGCTTGCCCATGTAGTCGAGCACCGAGTCTATGCAGTGCTCCGGCGCCACCTTGAGCTGGCCGGAGATGTGGTATTTCACCAGCTCCGCAAAGAAGTCGCCCTTCTTGTCGCAGAGCATGTAGTCGTATCTTATCCCGCTGCGTACAAAGACCTTTTTCACGCCCGGAATGTTCCGGAGCTTGCGCAGCAGCGCGAGATAGTCCGAGTGGTCGGCGTCTATGTTCTTGCAGGGCGTCGGCGCGAGGCAGCTGCGGTTTGCGCACATGCCGTTTTTGAGCTGCTGGGCGCAGGAGGGGTGGCGGAAGTTCGCGCTCGGTCCTCCCACGTCGGAGACGTAGCCCTTCCAGAGCGGGTGCTTCGTCATCGCCGTGACCTCGCGGATGACGCTCTCGTGGCTGCGGCTCGTCACCATGCGGCCCTGGTGGAAGGCCAGAGCACAGAAGTTGCAGCCGCCGAAGCAGCCGCGGTTGTGTATGACCGAAAAGCGCACCTCCTCGATGGCCGGAACGCCGCCCATGG
>CAUAHS010000010.1 GCA_958428885.1 uncultured Eubacteriales bacterium | reverse complement strand
CGATGGGCGGTTCACGCCAGAGCGCGAGTTTTGCCGAAACCGCCTCCCGGTGGCATACAATCCCGGCGCGACCACACCGACAACGTGGCTACAATTCCTCAATGGGCTGCTCTACCCTGAGGACATCCCGACGCTGCAAGAGTTCATGGGCTACTGCTTCCTGCCCACGACGAAAGGCCAGAAAATGCTCATGCTGATTGGCCGCGGCGGCGAGGGAAAGAGCCGCATCGGCGTTGTGCTCCGCGCACTGTTGGGCGCGAACATGGCAACGGGCAGCATCGCCAAGATTGAAAGTTCGCGCTTTGCCCGCGCGGATTTGGAGCACGAGTTGGTCATGCTCGACGACGACATGAAGCTTGAAGCGCTGCCGCAGACGAACCATATTAAGGCAATCGTGACCGCCGAGCTGCCGATGGACTTGGAGCGCAAAGGCCAGCAGAGCTACCAGGGCGATTTGTACGTCCGCTTCCTCGGCTTTGGCAACGGCTCGCTCAAAGCGCTCTACGACCGGAGCGAGGGATTTTTCCGGCGTCAGATTATTCTGACGACGAAGCCAAAAGCCGCCAACAGAATAGACGACCCGTTCATCGCTGAGAAAATGTGCGTGGAGGCAGAGGGCATTTTCCTCTGGTGCCTTGAGGGTTTGCATCGGCTGATTGCGAACAACTACCGCTTCACACTAAGCGAGCGTGCGCATGAGAACATGGCTGAAGCCGTGAGCGACGGCAACAACGCCGTGGACTTTATGAAGTCCGAGGGTTACATACGCCTCAAAGCCGACGCCGAGGCCAGCAGCCGGGACGTGTACGCCGTATACAAGCTCTGGTGTGAGGACAATGTACTGCATCCGCTGTCTGCTCGGAGCTTGAGCGCCTATCTCAACGAAAACCAGCGAGAGTACAACCTCGAGCCGACAAACAATCTGTACCTGCCCGGCGGGCGACGGGTGCGCGGCTACTTCGGCATCGAAGTTTTACAGCGAGTGAGTTGAAAACAAGCGTACGATGCGTACGAAGTGTACGAAACCGCGCCGCACAAGGCTTGTAAACACTGACCGTGTACGCATCGTACGCAACGTACGGATAATTTGAAATCCAAACCGCAAAATTTAAGGAGGTAATAACCATAGACAAAATAGACAAAACCCGTGAACAGCTACTTAAACAAAGCGCCAAGTTTGAAAAGCAACTGCGTCAGGAGGAACATAAATACCAGCGCATCGAGCAGCAAATTAAGTATCTCCAAGACGGTGAGCGCAAGAAACGTACGCGGCGGCTCATCATTAAGGGTGCGGTAATTGAGAGCGTCGCGTCATCCGTAAAAGACATGGGCGAGCGCGAGTTTTATGAGCTTGTGCAGCGGATCTTCGACCTGCCCGAAGTGAAAGCCATATTGCCAAAGGCCGGTGAGTGATTGGCGCTCTACCACTTCCACGTCGGGCAGATAAAGCGCAGCGCCGGGCGGTCGGCGGTTGAGTGCGCCGCATACCGCGCGGGCGAGAAGCTCTACAGCGAGTATTACGGTCAGATTAGTGACTACACGCGCAAGGGCGGCGTAATGTACACAGAGATTTTTCTCCCGCCTCACGCGCCGCGCGAGTATGCCGACCGCCAGACGCTGTGGAACGCGGTCGAGGAAGCTGAGCGCAACAAGAATGCTCAGTTGGCGTATAGCTTTGACATCGCACTGCAAAACGAGTTCACGCTGGATGAAAACATACAGCTCGCTCGACAATTCCTGCTGGACAACTTCGTCTCTCGCGGCATGATTGCAGACTTTGCCGTGCATCAGTCGGACGAGGACGGCGGTATACCGAACCCGCACTTCCACGTCATGTGCCCGATTCGCCCGCTCAACCCCGACGGCACATGGGGTGCTAAACAGCGGCGGGTTTACCATGAGGACGGCAAGTTCGACGCCGTGCCAACTACGGACTGGGGCAAACCAGAGACGCTTGAAGCGTGGCGCGAGGTGTGGGCGGCGCTGTGCAATGCTAAGTTTGAGGAAAAGGGCCTGACGTGCCGCATCGACCACCGCTCATACGAGCGGCAGGGCGTGAAGCAGCTTCCGACCGTTCATGAGGGCGTCGCCGTGCGGCAGATGGAGGCGAAAGGCATCGTGACCGACAAGGGCGAGCACAATCGCTGGGTTCGCACGGCGAGCGCGATGCTGAGGGCGCTGGGAAATCGAATTAAGGCGTTGGCGGACTGGCTCAGCGACGCACGCGTGAAGCTGGACGAGCCGCACTCTCCCTCCCTCGGCAAGCTGCTCGCTGACTACTACGACGCTCGCAATGCTGGCGCGTGGAGCAACAAGGCCAAAGTCGGCAACTTGAAACGTCTTACAAGCACTATTGCCTATTTGAATGAGAACGGGTTACATACCCTTGACGACCTCGAAGCCCATCTCGATTCGCTTCATTCATCACTTGATGAGGTGAAAACGCTGCTGGACGCCAACAGAAAGCGGTCGAAAGAGCTGCGCGACTGGATGAAATACGCTGAGCTGTTCAAGAGATTCAAGCCGCTTTACAACGAGCTGTGCGCTATACGCTGGAGGCCAAAGCGCGAAAAGTTCAAATCCGAGCACGAAAGCGAGCTGCGGCAGTTCTACATGGCGCGCCGCAAGCTCCCCGGCGGTATCCACACCGCTGACTGGCAGCACGAGCTTGCAACGCTGGAGTGTGAGAACGATGCGGCTTACGCCAAGTACAAGCGTTTCCACGACGAGCTGGTAGGGCTGCTTGACGTGAAGTACTACATCGACCGTGCTCTCGCCGCGAGAGAGAATGAAGGTCGCGAAACGCGACTTTTGGTGAACGAAAGATAAAACGCGCGATGAGATGAAAAGAAGTTTTTCAAAGGGTACGTCGCTTTGGCGTACCCCTGTATGCCGCAAATATGGTGTACCGAAACGGTATACCCTTGAAAGTTTAGGGCTATGGCGAAACGCCGTAGCCCACACCGAGAGGGTCGCGTTTCACGACTTCCTCGGCAGAAATCTTACTGAACTTAGGAGGTAACATTTGACTAACTACATACCCCAAAGCGATTACACCGACACGCCACCCAAAGAGCTGCTTGACCAATGGGCAGCAGAGCTTGAACCCAAGCCCACGCTGGAAAACACCGCGTTCTACGCCACGGATGAGGACGGCGAGACGTACTTCTACTGCGGCGGCTCGCGGCTGAAAGTGTCTGAACACTTCGCGGATACGGGAAAGTCTGTAGGTTCGCTCATAGAGAACGTCATAGGCTACGCAGCCCAATAAACTGTTGCCGTCAGCCCGCGCTTACAGTATAATACTTGCATAAGCGCGGGCTGTTTCGCACAAAGGAGGTAAATTTGAAACAGCCAAAAACATACAACACTGCACTGTACATGAGGCTCAGCCGCGACGATGAGAGTTACGGCGACAGCGTAAGCATCGAGACTCAGCGTACCATTCTTCGTAAATACGCCGCTGAAAACGGACTACGCGTCGTTGATGAGTACGTTGACGACGGCTGGAGCGGAACGAACTTCGAGCGTCCCTCGTTCAAGCGAATGATGGCAGATGTGGACACTGGCAAGGTCAACTGCATCGTAACGAAAGACCTCAGCCGTTTTGGTCGCGAACACGTCATGATGGACTACTACCTTGAGTTCGTGTTCCCGGAGAAGCAGATACGCTACATAGCCGTCACGGAAAACGAGGACACGGAACGAGGGCTGTCAGATTTCGTCCCCTTCAAAAACTTATTCAATGAGTGGTTTGCCAAGGACACCAGCCGCAAGGTCAAGGCCGCGCTGCACTCCAAATTTGCAAACGGTGAGCGAATTTTCGCTTATGCTCCGCTCGGTTACAAGCGTGACCCGGAAAAGAAAAATGCCCTCGTCATTGACGAGGACACCAAGTGGATCGTCGAGAAAATCTTCGACATGGCGTTCCACGGCGCTGGAGCCGCACACATAACACACTGGCTCTTTCGTGAAAAAATTCCGACGCCCGGCTGGCTCAACTACACCCGTTATGGCACTTTTGCGAACATCTATGCCAACGCGCCCGAAGAAAAGCGCTATTCATGGACAATAGGCCATGTGAAGAAAATGCTCAAGGATGAGACGTACATTGGCAACACAGTCCATTACCGGCAAACCAATGTCTCGTATAAGAGTAAAAAGCGCATCCGCAAACCGGAAGCGGAATGGGTGCGTACAGAGAATACGCACGAGGCCATCATAAGCAAAGAGGTCTTCGAGCAAGTGCAGCAGCAAATACAGTCACGCCGACGCAAACAGAAGAGTGGTCATCCACAAGTGTTTGCCGGCCTTGTAAAGTGCGCTGATTGCGGCTGGTCTATGGCCTATGGTCTGCACGCTTCCGGCAGTAAACCGTTCGGCTACTACCACTGCAGCAAACATGGTCAGGGCATGAAACAGTGTACTATGCACTACATCCGCTATGATGTACTCTACACCTACGTGCTTGCACGAGTGCGCTACTGGGCCAAACAGGCCGAGATTGACGAGGACGCTTTGCTCCAAAGTCTTCTCAAAACCGGTGATAAAGAGCGTTTGGCGGCGTCTAAGAAGCAAGCCGGCGAACTCGCAAAGGCCGAAAAGCGCAAAGCCGAGGTTGATAGGCTCTTTACCAGGATGTACGAGGACTGGGCCGCAGGGCGCATCACGGAGTACAACTTCAATATGCTCTCGCAGAAGTACCAAAGTGAGCAGCAGGCGCTGGCTGAGCAGATTGAGGCTCTGAAAGCACAGCTCACCGCCCAAGAGCAGTCCACGGCAGACGCTGAGAAGTGGGTGAAGCTGATACGCCAATACACCGACCCAACCGAGCTGACCGCCGAACTGCTGAACACCTTGATTGAGAAAATCCTGATACATGAAGCCGTCAAACAGCCCGACGGCACACGGGAGCAGGAAGTAGAAATCTTCTACCGCTTCGTCGGCAAAATTGATTGAACGTAAACCAGTGTCTTTAAATGTGTGAAACCGGCGCCAGCATACCGGACACGGCGCTGCTCATGCCGCTCGCAGAGCTGCTGGGCGTCAGCGTGACGGAGCTGCTCCGCTGCGAGAGGCTCGGCGGCGGCATGGACGCCGGTCAGGTGGAGGACCTGGTCAAGACGGCCATCAGCTACGCCGCGCAGAAGCCGGAGCGCGCCTGGCGCAAGAGCGGGCGCTGGCCGGCTGTGTATGCGCTCTGTCTCCTGCTCGGAGGGATCTGCCTCGTCGGGAGCCTGCTCTCGGGCAGGCTCGGCACGTACTCGCCGGTGCTGTATCTGCTCTGCGCCATCTTCGGCGCATATTTCGTGTTCTTCGTGAGGCTCAGGCTGCCAGCCTACTACGACGAGAACCGGATCAGCTCCTTCAGCGACGGGCCGATCCGCATGAATCTGGCGGGCGTGTCCATAAACAACGTCAATTGGCCTCACATGGTCCGTGCGGTCCGAATCTGGACCTGCGCCGCCGTGGTCCTGTGTCCCGCGCTGGAGCTGCTGCTCTCATGGCTGGCTCCGGCGTTCTGGCAGAGGTCGGAGCGTTACATCTTCGCCGCCGTGGCGCTCAGCCTGCTTGCGGCGCTGTACGCCTCGGCCGTGAAGCGCGAGCGGCAGGACTGACGGCACAAAAAAACGCCGCCACAGTTGTGGCGGCGTTTTTGGGTTTTCGATTACTCGATGGCAATCTTCCTGTTTTCAGGGACCAGCTCAGGCCTCTTCGGCAGAGTCAGGGTCAGGACGCCGTCGTTGTATGTGGCGCTGATGGACGCGGTGTCGATGCCGGAGACATCGAAGCTCCTGGTGAAGGAGCCGTAGCTGCGCTCGCGGCGGATGTAGCCGTTCTTGCCCTTCTCTTCGTGCTCGTCCTTGCGCTCAGCGGAGATGGTCAGACGGTCGTTCTCAAGGTCGATCTTGATGTCGTCCTTCTTAAAGCCCGGCAGGTCGGCCTCCAGCTTGAAGGCGTCGCCGGTGTCGGTGATGTCGGTCTTTATCTCTCCGGCAGTGCCCCAGAAGTCGTTGTCGAAGAAGGTGAACGGGTTCATAATGTTGCGGCGAGTGGCATAAGGCATAAGTTCAAACATGATCAAAACCTCCATGTATTAATATACTTTGTAATAGTTTGTGTAAACCTCGTTGAGCTATTCACTAACTGTGTCTGTTTACGTATATAAAAATACAGTACAGATTTTAACAATGCATGAACAAATTATGAACAAACTATTAAAAATAGCACTCGAAAAACTCGAGTGCTAATTTTCTGCATATCAGGCTCACTTGAGCACCTTGCTGAGGAAGTCCTTGAGCCTGGGGCTCTGGGGATTTTCAAAGATATCTCTCGGGGTGCCCTCCTCGACCAGCTTGCCGTCCGCGAGGAACAGCACACGGCTGCCGACCTCGCGGGCGAAGCCCATCTCGTGGGTGACGACGACCATGGTCATGCCGTCCCGGGCGAGCGTCTTCATGACGTCCAGCACCTCGCCGACCATCTCGGGGTCGAGCGCGCTGGTGGGCTCGTCGAAGAGCATGACCTCCGGGTCCATGCACAGGGCCCTGACGATGGCCACACGCTGTTTCTGGCCGCCGGAGAGCTGCTGCGGATAGTTGTTGGCCTTGTCCTGCAGCCCGACCCGGGTCAGGAGCTCCATGGCCTTGGCCTCGGCCTCCTGCTTTGAGCGCTTGAGCACCCGGATGGGCGCTAGAGTCATGTTGTGCAGGATGGTCATGTGCGGGAACAGGTTGAAGTGCTGGAACACCATGCCCATCTTCTGACGGTGCAGGTCTATGTCGATCTTCGGGTCGGTTATGTCCTCGCCCTCGAAGTATATCTTGCCCTCGGTGGGCTCCTCAAGGAGGTTCAGCGAGCGCAGAAGCGTGCTCTTGCCGCCGCCGGAGGGGCCGATGATGACCACGACTTCGCCGCGGCGGATCTCGGTACTGACGCCGTCGAGAGCCTTGACCTTGCCGTCGTTATAGTATTTCTTCACGTCCTCGACGCGGATGATGACGTCACCGCTCACTCTGCCTCAGCCTCCTCTCAAGCTTGCCCTGGAGCCAGGACAGTATCATTACCATTATCAGATACAGGCAGGAGATGCCCACCAGGGGGTACATCTGCTCCCAGGTGCGGTTCATGATGCCCTCCGCCGCGTGCACCAGCTCCTTGCCGCCGATGACGGTCAGGAGCGAGGTGTCCTTCAACAGGATGATGAACTCGTTGCCCAGGGCGGGCAGCACGGCCTTGAACGCCTGGGGCACGACGATGGAGCGCATGGTGTCGAGATAGCCGAGGCGCAGGCTGCGGCCGGCCTCGGACTGGCCCTGGTCCAGCGACATGAGGCCGCCCCTGATGATCTCCGCGACGTAGGCTCCGGAGTTGAGGCCCAGGCCCAGCGCGCCGACCATGGTGAAGTTGCGGCTGCTCTTGAAGATGACGAAGCCCATTATCATGAGCTGGACCATCATAGGCGTGCCGCGTATGACGGTCACGTACACCTTGCAGATGAAGTTGAGGATGCCCAGGATGATGTTCTTCTTCCTGCGCTGCTGGTCGTGCGCCGTGCGGATGGAGGCCACGATGACGCCCAGGACGATGCCTATGAGTATGGCGATCACCGTTACGTACAGCGTTGTACCCATGCCCTCGAGGTACTGCTTCCAGCGGTCTGCCTCGATGAAGGCCTGATAAAATTTTACATAGAAGTTCTGCCAGAAGGTCAGATCCTCTCCGGCAATGCTCATGGCCTTCCAAAGCTCATAGGCCTCAGCCATGCTCACGGCGCCCACCTCTCTCTTTCTTCAGATTTTCTCGTTTCGCGGACAAAAGGGCGGCTGTTGGCCGCCCTTTTGGAGCTTGTTATTTGCTTTCCGTCAGATTACTCGGCGGGTATGTACTTGTCGATGATGGTCTGGACGGTGCCGTCGGAGATCAGCTCGTTGAGCGCGGTGTTGATGGCGTCGAGCAGGGCGGTGTTGCCCTTGTTCAGGCCGATGGCGTAATCCTCGTTGGCATACTCGGTGTCAAGGATGGTGAGGCCGGCGTTGTTCTTGACGAACTCCTGAGCAGGAGCGTTGTCGATGACGACGCAGTCGACCTGGCCGTTCATGAGGGCCTGGACAGCGGTGAAGCCGTCGTCGTAAGCCATGACATGCTCCTCGCCGTAGTCGTCGGTGCAGTAGATGTTGCCGGTGGTGCCGCGCTGGGTGCCGATCAGGCCCTCGCCCATGTTGTCAATGGTGACGTCGCTGCCTTCCTTAACAATGACGACCTGCACGCCGGTGGCATAGCTGTCGGTGAAGTCCATGACGAGCAGACGGTCCTCGTTCACGGTCACGCCGGCCATGACGATGTCGCTCTTGCCCTGCTGGACGGCCAGCAGCGCGCTGTCGAAGTCCATGTCGAGAATGTCGAGCTCGAGGCCCAGCTTCTCGGCGATGGCGGTGGCGATCTCAACGTCGATGCCCTCGAAGCCGCCGTCATCTGTGGTCATCTCGTAGGGCGGGAACTGCGCGTTGGTGCTCATGGTGAGCTTGCCCTCGACGATGGTGGTGAACTCACCGTCAGCCGCAGGAGCTTCGGAAGCGGGAGCTTCGGAAGCGGGAGCCTCGGAGGCAGGGGCCTCGGACTCGGGGGCCTCGCTGGGGTCAGAAGCGGCCTCGCCGCAGGCGGCCAGCGCAAAGACCATGCAGAGCGCAAGCACAAGAGCAAGTATCTTTTTCATTTCATTTCCTCTTTTCCATGTTCCGGCTTTCCGCCGGTTTGATAACGTCGACAATAATACACCCGCTCCCTACCTTTGTCAACTGAAAAATTGCAATTTTATGCGAAAAATACGATTGTTAACGTCTAAGGGCCCGAAAATATTCAAAAGTAAATGAATAACGCGCCCGAAACTGGATATTTTCGGACGCGTTGGAGCTTTGTGTTGTGCAACTTGGCTATCAGGCTATCTCCGCAGCAGCTTTCCGGCCAGGGCGAAGAGGGCGAAAGCGATGATATTCACCGCCACGACGCTGGCGCCGCTGGGGGTCTCGAGCGCGTAGGAGAGGGTCATGCCCAGCGTGAAGCAGACGACTGCGAGCACGGCGGAGCAGATGGTGACGGAGCGGAAGCTCCTGAAAACGCGCATGGCGGAGAGCGCCGGGAAGATGATGAGGCTGGAGATGAGCAGGGCGCCCATCATGCGCATGCCGAGCACGACGGTGATGGCCGTCAGTATGGCGAGGAGCATGTTGTAGCCCTCGGCCTTCGTGCCCGTGGCGCGGGCGAAGGTCTCGTCAAAGGTGACGGCGAAGATGCGCGGGTAGAAAAGCGTGAACACCACGAGCACCGCGGCACAGAGAATGACGCTGAGCACCGCGTCGGAGCTCGAGATGGTGAGGATGCTGCCGAACATGTAATTTGAGACGTTGGTGTTCACCCCGCTGGTGAGCGAGATGACCAGGACACCGACGGCGAGTGCGCCGCTGGAGATGAGCGCGATGGCGGCGTCGCCGCGAACCTTGCCGGACTGCGACACACGCAGCAGCAGCACGGCGGCGATGACGACCACGGGCACTGCCACGGTCAGCGGGGCGACCCCCAGTGCCGAGGCTATCGCCAGCGCGCCGAAGCCGACGTGAGAGAGGCCGTCGCCTATCATAGAAAAGCGCTTGAGCACCAGAGAGGTGCCGAGCAGCGCCGCACACAGCGACACCAGCACGCCCACGACGAAGGCCCGCACCAAAAACGGGTAGGAGAGCATTTCAAGCAGTATCATTTGCAGCCGCCTCCCCTCAGTCTGAGCTCCGCCTCGCTGCCGTGATAGCCCGCGACGGTGCCGAAATAGAGCTGCGAGTGGCCGAGCTGCAAAATATGCGTGGCATAGCGCTCCGCCGCCGCGACGTCGTGCGAGACCATGATAACGGTGACGCCGTCGCAGAGGTTGATGAGCTTGAGGAGGTTGTACATCTCCCCCGTGGCCACCGGGTCGAGGCCCGCTACGGGCTCGTCGAGGAGCAGCAGCTTGCTCGTGGCGCACAACGCCCGCGCGAGCAGCACGCGCTGCTGCTGGCCGCCGGAGAGCTCCTGATAGCAGCGGCTCTTGAACTCGAGCATGCCCATGCGCTCGAGGTTGTGTTCGGCCTCACGCTTGTCCTCTTTTGAATAGAAGAAGCGCCGGCCGAGGCTGTTGAGCCGCCCGGAGAGCACGACCTCGAACACAGAGGCCGGGAAATCCCGCTGCAGCGCCGTCTGCTGGGGCAGATAGCCTATCTCGCTGCGCTTGAGGCCGTCGCCGTACTCGATGGTGCCGGTCTCCGGCTCCTTGAGGCCGAGGAGGCCCTTCATGAGCGTGGACTTGCCGGAGCCGTTCTCGCCGACCACGCAGAGGTAGTCCCCGGCGTTCACGGCAAAGCTGACTCCTCGGAGCACCGTGTCGCCCCCGTAGGCAAAGGAGAGATCCTTGCAGGTTATGAGCGCCATCAGCTGAGCGCCTCCCTCAGCGCGTCCACGTTCTGCCACATGAGGTCGAGGTAGGTGACGCCCTCCTCGAACTGCGCCCTTGTGACGTTGTGGCAGGCGGAGAAAAGCAGCTTCTCCGCACCCGTGGCTTCGCATATGGTGTCCGCCATGTCCTCGTTCGAGAGCTCGATGTGGAACACGACGGGGATGTGCTCCTCGTTCACCTTATCTATAAGGAAGGCAACCGTGGCTGCCGAGGGCTCCGCCTCGTCCGCGCAGCCGGGCCAGGCAGCGTAGTACTCCAGGCCGTAGGCCTTGGCAAAGTACAGCAGCGGGAAGCGGTCGCCGAAGACGACGGTGTTTCGCACGCCGTTTGCGACAACTTCGGTGAAGGCCGCATCCAGCTCATCGAGCTCGGCGCAGTAGCTCTCGAGCGCGGCGGTGTATTCGCTCTCACCCTCGGGGTCCGCCTCGCTGAGCGCCTCGGCGATCTTCTCGCAGATGAGCTTGGCGTTGCGCGGGCTGGTCCAGACGTGCTCGTCGTACTCGACCTCGCCGTCGTCATGCTCCTCCTCGTCGACCTCCATGCCCTCGACATGCTCCTCCTCGAGCAGCTCCACACAGTCCATGAGCGTCACGGTGCGCACGCCGTCACCGACGGACTCGAGCACGTCCGTGACCCAGGCGTCGGACACACCACCGACGTAGATGAACACGTCGCAGTTTTGTATCTCGATGATGTCCTTGGGCGAGGGCTCGTAGGAATGCGCCTCGCTGCCGGGGGGCAGCAGGAGCGTGACCTCTCCCCGGTCGCCCACCAGCTGGCGGGCGAAGTCGTAGGGCGCAAAGACCGTGGCGACGACGGATATGCCCTCCGTCTCCGGCTCGGCCTCCGCACCGCAGCCGGCCAGGGGCAGGCTCAGGAGCGTCAGGGCTATCAAAATGGCAGCGATCTTTTTCATATTTCCTCCATTCGGACAAAAAACAAAAGGCGGGCGGCCCTTTTGGGACCGCCCGCTGGCAGCGGGAGAAGGATTCGAACCCTCACATACGGAGTCAGAGTCCGCTGTGCTACCTTTACACAATCCCGCTATGCGCAAAAGCTATTATATCCGATTTTCCGGCTTTGTCAAGCAAAATTTGCGCCTTATATGTAAATCAATATCAGGCCTACCAGCACTCCGACGACGGTGGCGAAGGCTGGGAGCTTGGAGCGCCACATGAGGATGGCCTCCGGCAGCAGCTCGCCGAAGACGACGTAGAACATGGCGCCGGCGGCAAAGCTCAGGGACAAAGACAGCCACATGGGCGAGAGCGTGCCGAGGCAGAAGCCCAGCACCGCGCCGATTATGGTGGGTGCGCCGGAGAGAGCCGTGATGACTATGGCCTTAAGCCGCTTGGAGCCGCCGGTGATGAGCGGTACGGAGACTGCCATGCCCTCAGGGATGTTGTGCAGACCGATTATGACGGCCATGATGAGGCCGGAACCGCCGAGGGGGCCGGCTTCGAGGTTGCCCGCATAGGAAGCGCCGATGACCATGCCCTCGGGCATGTTGTGCAGCGCTATGGCGCAGGCCATGACCACGCCCGCGATGAAGAGCTGATACTTAGAGGCCGGACCGCCGTCCTCGGAGCAGGTCTCGTGCCGGACATAGTGGTCGCTGTGGATGAGCTCGTCCAGGTCGTCGGCGGTCTTGGGGTGGTCGGCGTCGATGTGGGCGATCTCGTGGTTGGTCTTCTTGTCTATCCAGACGTTCAGCAGCCAGATCACTACGTAGCCGAACAGCACGCCCGCCACGACGAAGAACACGCTCACCGGCTCGGTCGCTCCATCGGGCTCGAGTGCACCGGAGATCATGTCGAAACATACGACGCCCGTCATGATGCCGCCCGCAAAGGCCAGCAGCAGACTGACGATGCGGCTCGAATCCCGCTTGAGCAGTGCGCCGACTATTCCGCCGAGGCCGGTGCCGCCCACGCCGGCCACCGCCGTGATGACTATTATCCAGCCGATGTCGGACATGGATGAAATCACTCCCAAATTAGAGTCAGCTGAGGCTCTTCAACAGTTCTGCAGCGTTTGAGACTATCTCCTCCGCACCAAAGCCCACGAGCTGCTCGTGGGTGCGGAAGCCCCAATCCACGGAGATGCAGTGTATGCCCGCGTTTTTGGCGGTCTGGATGTCCACCTCGGAGTCGCCGACGTAGACGCTCCGCTCCGGCGTACCGCCCAGCTCCCGCATTGCGGCCAACACCGTGTCCGGCGCGGGCTTGCGCTCCACCACGCCGGGCTGGTCGCCCACCGCGGTGGCGATCAGGCCGTCAAAATACTCCACGGCAAGGTCCTGGGTCGCCGCGTGCGGCTTGTTCGAGACTATGGCGCAGTGGACGCCCTTATTCCTGAGCTCCGCCAGCAGCTCCAAAATTCCCGGATACGGGCGGGTCTTGTCCGCGCTGTGCGCCCGGTAATAGGCGAAGTAGCAGTCAAAGACCTCCTGGTAAACCGGGCAGTCCCTGCCGCCGGGGACGCTCTGGGCTATGAGATAGTTCGAGCCGTAGCCCAGCCTCGCACGTATCTCGTCCCGTGATGCCTCGGGGAAGCCAAATTCATGCAGCGCATGGTTCACGCCGTCCGTCAGGTCGTCCAGCGTGTCCAGCAGCGTGCCGTCCAAATCAAAAATCACTGTATCGTACTTCATAACTATAAAATAATAGTCCATTTCGGCATTCATGTCAACCTTGACAAGTGGACAAACCTATGATAATATATGTGAGCTTTGACCTGCGGAAGTACCCAAGAGGCCGAAGGGGCTCCCCTGCTAAGGGAGTAGTCGGTGTTGAGCCGAGCGAGGGTTCAAATCCCTCCTTCCGCGCCATAAAAAAACAGACCGCGCTTTGTGCGCGGTCTGTTTTTTGTCATGGTCATTATGAGTTCAGACTGTCCATGGCCTTTGAAAACGCCGTGGACCTCGGGAGCAGCTTCAAGAGCGGCAGGCCGATGATATACATGACCAGCGCCTCCTCAGCGGCTATCTGAAGGGAGTTGAGCGGCAGTGCGGCCCAAAATGCGCCGGTGCTGTAGGCTATGACGCCGCCGACGATGGGGCCGTTCCAGATTACGGGCATGAAACACACGGCGATGGCCCGTCCGAGGCTCAGCGGCTGCCTGCGGCCCTTGGCTATCGCAGCCATGCACAGGGAGGCGCCCAGCGTCGCAAGGGAGCCGAAAACGATGTCGGGTATGCCGTACCCGCCCGCTAGATTCGCTATGGCACAGCCGGCCCAAAGGCCCCAGGCGGTGAAGGGCACGAAGGCCGGAAGTATGCAGAGCGCCTCCGACACGCGGAACTGCACGAGACCGAAACTTATCGGTGCGAGCAAGAGGGTCAATGCGGCATATGCCGCGCCGACCACCGCGGCGGAGGCGAGTTTACGGGTACTGATCTTCATTTTTTAGTTCATCCTTCCCATTTTGATTCAGGTTTTATAACCCGGCGGGGTGTGGAAACCCGCCCAGTCACCGATTTAGTTTTCCGGCTTTGAATAGAGGCAGCCGCAGTAGTCCTGGCGGTAGAGCCCGTATTCCCGGGAGAGCTCGATGCTCCTCTTGTAGCCCTCGCGCTTTTTGAAATCCGAGGGCAGCCAGCGGACGCCGTATTTCTCCGCCAGCTCCATGCCTATCTTGTTTATACGCTCCGCATCCTTGTGCGGGGAGACGCTCAGCGTCGTGCAGAAGTACTCGTACCCCAGCTCGCGGGCCAGCCTGGCCGTCTCCTCCAGCCGCAGCCGGAAGCAGACCGTGCACCTTGCGCCGCCCTCGGGTTCGGCCTCAAGGCCCTTCACGGCGGCGTCATACCGCTCGCCCTGCCAGCCGTACTCGTGGAGTTTCACGTCCGGGAACTCTTCGAGGACCCGGCGCTGGTTCTCCAGCCGGAGCGCATACTCCGCCTCGGGCTGGATGTTGGGGTCAAAGTACAGCAGTCCCAGCGAAAAGTGCCGCGTCAGATACTCGAGCACATAGGTCGAGCAGGGGCCGCAGCAGCTGTGCAGCAAAAGGCTCGGCTTCCTCCCGCCGAGCGCTTCCAGCTCCCTGTCCAGTTTTCGCTGATAGTTTTCCATGCATCACAGTATAGCACATTTGTGCTTGACTTGGAAGAGGGCAGACGCTAAACTTAATGTATCTACAAGGACGAGGTATGTGCAATGGATACAAGAATGGGCAAGGAGGACTATTATCTCGACATCGCAGACGCGGTTTTGAACCGCTCCACCTGCATGCGCAGGAAGTACGGGGCGATAATAGTCCGCAACGACGAAATACTCTCCACCGGTTACAACGGTGCGCCTAGGGGCCGCCGCAACTGCACGGATGTCGGCGCCTGTATGCGCGAGACGCTGGGCATCCCCTCCGGCGAGCGCTATGAGCTCTGCCGCAGCGTCCATGCTGAGGCCAATGCCATCATCTCCGCCGCAAGGCGGGACATGCTGGGCGGCACGCTCTATCTCGTGGGCCGTGACGCCAAAACGCACGAGCTCCTGGAGGAGACCATGCCCTGCTCGATGTGCAAGCGGCTAATCATAAACGCTGGCATAACCCAGGTCGTGGTCCGCACCGGCTCGGAGAGCCACAAGGTCATCCACGTCCGGGACTGGGTGTTCAACGACGACTCCCTGCCCTCGGGCATATGAGTTAAAGCCGCGCCCCCGCACAGGGCGCGGCGGCGTTTTACTGGAGGTTTAATATGAAAACGCTGACAGCATATTTTTCACGCCGCGGCATGAACTATGCATCCGGCAAGATGGTCGAACTCAAGGTCGGCAACACGGAGCGGGCAGCCAAGATGGCATCCGAGCTCGCTGGCGGCGCACTCTTTGAGATCCGCACCGTGCACGAGTACCCTTACGACTACCGCGAGTGCGTCGAGGTCTCCAAGGAGGAGCTCACCTCCGGCGCCCGACCCGAGCTCGCCGTCGAGCCCGGCGATCTCTCCGGCGTCGAGGCCGTCATCCTCTGCTACCCCTGCTGGTGCGGCACGATGCCGATGCCAGTCTGGACCTTCCTCGAGAGCTGCGACCTCGCGGGCAAGCGCATACTGCCCATGTGCACCAACGAGGGCAGCGGCATGGGCCGCAGTGAGGCCGATATACGCCGCCTCTGCCCTGAGGCCGTTGTGGAAAAGGGTCTCTCCGTAAAGGGCAGCGCCGTTGAGAGCGCAGGTCCGGCCATAGAGGCCTGGCTGAAGGAAAACGGCATCATCTGAAAAAAGGAAAACCCCCGGACTTAAAGTCCGGGGGGCAGTCTGTCGGAAAAGCCTCGCAGAGTTTCGCGGCCGCAGCCGCGAAATAAATTCCGATTATTTTCGGCGGCGGCGTGTACGTCGCCGAAAATACTTCTCGCGGAGCGGAGTGTCGAATTGTCCGCCTTCGGCGGACAACCGAGGCGCGAAGCGGAGTGCAAGCCCCTTTGTCGAAGAAGGCTCTGCCTTCTTCGACAAGCGAAACCCCCGGACTTTAAGTCCGGGGGTTTTCTTATATTCCCCTTTATCAGTCGGTGACGTAGGGGAGAAGCGCGATCTGACGAGCGCGCTTGATGGCCTCGGTCAGCTCGCGCTGATGCATGGCGCAGGTGCCGGTGGTACGGCGCGGAAGAATCTTGCTGCGCTCGGAAATGAACTTCCTGAGCTTGGCGGCATCCTTATAATCGATATAGGTGCACTTATCCACGCAGAACTGGCATACCTTCTTGCGCTTGCGATTCTTGGGTCCTTTGTTATCGAAAGCCAAGGTTATACCTCCCTTTTAATTCTCAGAACGGCAGTTCGCCGTCCCCGTCGTCCAGCTCGGAAAAGGCCGAGGGCGCGCTCTGACGCGGTGCGCTGTCCTGCCTGTTGTCCCTCTGCCCGTAGCTGTCGCGGGAGCCGTAGTTGTCGCGGGAGCCGTAGCTGTCTCTCGGGCCGTAATTGTCCCGGGACTCGCCCTCGCGGCGCTTCGATTCGCCAAAATACACGTTGTCGGCCACGACCTCTGCGGTCGTGCGCTTGTTGCCTTCCTTGTCGGTCCAGTCCCTCAGCTGGAGCCGGCCGCTCACGACGGCCATGCTGCCTTTTTGAAAGTACTTGGACACGAACTCGCCGGTCTGACGCCAGGCGACGCAGTCGATGAAATCGGTCTGCTTCTCCTCGCCGCGACCAAAGTCCCTGTCAACGGCCAGGC
>CAUAHS010000009.1 GCA_958428885.1 uncultured Eubacteriales bacterium | reverse complement strand
CCCGGCCTTCATAGAGGAGGGGACGGTAAATGACCGCCTGGTCGTGCTGCCCGTGGCCAAATCCACGGAGATCATGTACATCAACAAGACCCTCTTCGACCGCTTCTCACATGCCACGGGCGTGACGATAGATGACCTCGACACCTGGGAGGGGCTTTTCAGGGCCGCGGAGGCCTATGCTGCCTGGACCGACGGGCTGACGCCGGATGTCCCGGGCGACGCCAAAGCCATGTTCGTCCACGACTACTACTTCAACTATTTCCAGGTGGGGGCAGAATCCCTGGGCGAGGATTTCTTCAATGGAGACGAGCTGGCCTTCGGCCCCGCATTTCAGACGGCGTGGGAGCCGCTGGCTAACGCTGCGATTCAGGGCGGCGTCTGGCTCAAGGGCGGCTACGCGACAGAGTCCATCCGCACCGGCGACAGCATCGTCAGTGTGGCATCCTCGGCCAGCATCCTCTATTACAGCGACATGGTGACCTACCCGGACAACACATCGGAGGATATCACCATCATCTCCCGCCCCTGCCCGGTGTTTGAAAACGGGGAAAAGCTGGTGATGCAGAGGGGCGCGGGCTTCTGCACCGTGCGCTCCACCCCGGAGCGGGAGCAGGCCGCCGTGACCTTCCTCAAGTGGCTGACCGAACCCGAACACAATGTGGAGTTCGTAACCCGGACGGGCTATATGCCCGTGACCCGGGAGGCCTTTGAAAACGAGCTGCCGAAGGCCATTGAGGGCCTGGAGAGCGCCAAATACGCCTCGCTCTATGAGGCCTATTTAGAAACGCAGGCAAACTATAAGTTTTATGTGCCGCCTCAGCTGGAGACCTATCTGAGCCTTGAAACGGCACTGGAGGACCATGTCAGGGCTCAGCTCGCGCTGGGCCGCCAGGACTATCTGAACGCCGGTGAGACCGGGCTGGAGCGGATAAGCGCGGAACGGCTCGAGGCTTTCCGGGAGCTGATGGAGCGATAACATAGGGAAGGAGGAGACGCCGTGCTGAATAAGCTGAGGGAGTTCCGGGCGCTGAACGCCTTTGCCAAAAGGCAGAGCGTGGGTATGCAGAGAAAGCTGATGCTCTACTGGGTGTCCATGATCCTCGTGGTCTTTGCGGCGGTCATCCTCCTCCTGTCCATCGCCGGGGCCTTTTCTCAAAACGACGTGCAGCTCCATGAGGTGATGGAGCTGCACATGAACAACACAAGGGACAGCCTGACAAGCCATCTCGACCGCCTGACCGCCCAGAGTCTGGAGCTCTCCAGGGAGCTTAGCCGCGAGCTTGAAGCGGCGCTGGCGCAGGAGGGCGTCACGCTCGGGGAAGCCAACGACGACCCGGAGCGGCTGCTGAGGCTGCAGCAGGTCATGTACCCGCTGGTCAACACGACCCTGCAGACAGCCGACTGCAACGGCGCATATGTGATCCTGGACGCGACGGCCAACACCTCTTTGGAGGTGGCGGAGCACTCGCGGAGCGGCATCCACCTGCGCTACTCCAACCTCAGCGCCAGCAGCCCGGTCACGCCTACGGTGGTCTACTTCCGCGGTATCCCCGACATCGCCCGGCAAAAGGATCTGGAGCTCCACAACAGATGGAACCTGGAGTTTGACACCGACCAGCTCCCGGGCTGCCGGGAGCTCATGGACAGCTCCGTGGACAGGCCGGCGGAGCGCTATTTCTGGTCGCGCCGTATAGAATTGAAGGACACATGGGAGTCCGCCATGCTGCTGTGCGTCCCCATCGTGGGCAGCGACGGGAGCATTTACGGCGTCTGCGGCGTCGAGCTGAGCGCGCTGTACTTCCAATTGTCCTATCCCGCGGTGGATGGAAAATTCGGCTCCGCCGTGACCGTGCTGGCCCCTTTGCGGGACGGCCGGCTCATGCTCTCCGAGGGGCTGGTCGGCAGCGTCAGCGGCACCTATCTGGACGGACACGAGACCCTCGCCATCCACCAGGGGCGCTACTACAACGAATACGACTCGGGCTCCGAGCGGTATATCGGCCTGCACCAGACCATGCAGATATCCAGAGGCGAGGCCGGGGACACCGTCTGGGCCGCCGCCATCCTGATACCGCAGGACAGCTACGCCGCATACACAGCCGACGTGCAAAAGACCTGGGTCATCGCGGCCCTGGGGCTGCTTCTGGCGCTCTTGGCTCTCTCCTTCTTTCTGTCGCGGAGATTTGTCCGGCCCATCACCGACAGCCTTAAGCGCTTCCAGCTGGAGGAAATGCCGGAGCCAGGCATATACTCCGGCATCTCCGAGGTGGACGAGCTCGCGGAGTTCCTGCACGCCCGGGCGCGGAACCAACGGCTGGAACAGGGCGACCTTCCGCCCAATATCGCGGAGCTATTCGACCAGTTCGTGGAGCGTAAGGACCTGCTCACGGAGGCGGAGCGGAACATCCTCCGCTACTATATAGACGGGCACGAGATATCGGAAATACCCGACCTCGCGTTCATCAGCATGAGCACGGTCAGGAAGCACAACCGGAGCATCTACGAGAAACTCGGCGTGGCCTCACGGGACGAGCTGATGCTCTACATTGACCTTCTCCGCCGCTGCGGAAGGCTTCAGGAGCTTTTCTAAGGCCAACTGCTCAATACAGCAACGCGCACAAAACCAGCCTAACGGTTTTGTGCGCGTTCTCTATTATCCAATGGATACTTTTTGCAAAATGCGGTAAAAAGTATCCGGCAGACCATATGCTCCGCCTTCTGCTCCTGTTATAACAGGAGCAGAAATGTAAAGGAGGCACGCGGTATGACAAGTCTGTTGTCCGGCCATCTGGAGGATTGTTCAACACCGCAGTATTTCTGCTTTTCCATTCGCTGCGAGGTGTGCGGAGAATATTGGTACAGCAGCAGCATACCTTTTTCCAAAGCGGCGCAGGCGTCGGAGCACCGTGAGAAAAAGGAGCTCTACGACGCCATCTACCAGCGCGAGCGGCAGCGTGCCCGGCTGACCGCCGGGCAGGAGGCGAGGGAGCGCTTCAGCCAATGCCCCATCTGCCGGAGGCTGGTCTGCGACTCCTGCTTTCTCATCTGCGACGAGATGGATATGTGCCGTGAGTGCGCCGGGAGAATGAAGGAGCCTGGGGAGCCGGTGGCGCCATGAAGATACGTTTTTTGCCCCTAATACTGCTGTGCCTGTTGCTTGGCGGATGCAGCAGGGCAGTTGCCGGGGGGCATTTGATTTCCGCAGCAGAGGGCTCAGAGGAGTACTGCACAGTCTTGAACACATTCCTCCCCGGTTATATCCCCAGGGAGCCGGAGGATACCCTGTATGCGGAGGTATCCCGGGGCAATGCGGTCGCCTGCTTCGATGTGCAGTCGGTCCCGGCCATGAGGCGGGGCGTCGGCCGGTACTGGTATCCTCATGTGCTGGGTACAGTGGTGTTGGCGGTGGACCGTACACGGACAGACGAGGTAATCACAGGCTGGGGCAGCCTCCTGCACAGCCGCACCCCTGTCGGCATGAGCAGCTTCTCTGTCATCCGCAATATGCTGGCCATGGGTGCGCTGTCCTACGGACTGAATCAGAAGGAGCCTGCAAAACAGGATGCCCTGGACTTCCTGGAACACCTCAACCGGAATGGAGGATTTGAGCTGGACGGGTCGGATGCCCCCATTTTGATCTGCCTGGACTACGAGGTCGCCGAATGGAACCGAAACGGAGAAAACTACGAGATAATCGTGCCGGAGGAGGGGACGCTGTCCTTCCGCCTGGGCCTGCTCTCGGATTCTCCGCTCGCACTGGAGCCCGGTCTGGACGAGGCGCTGCTGTCCGCCGGCCTGCCCCCCGCAAGCGGCGAAAGGCCGCAGGGCTTTCCCGGCGATTACAGCGCGGCCCATACGCTGAGCGAGGAGGACTACGACTGGTTTCTGGAGCTTGCCGGAGACAGCAGCAGAGACCTGCGCCGGCAGGTTTTCCACACCCGCCTCTATACTACGGCAGACCTCAGAGAGCACATTCTCTCCGCCCTGCTCATTTCCGCCGCGATATTGCTGTGGAAAGGGACGGTGTCACACAGAATGGTCCGCCGTGATGTCCGCCGTGCAGTTGGCGTGATGGGCTGGCTCATCGTGGGCTGGCTGCTGCTGCGCCTGTTCAAATATCAGCTGCCGCAGGATGGAACCCTGTGCCGGATGTGCTGGTATGGTTACTATATCTTCCTGCTGGCTCTGCCTGCCGCGCTGCTTTATCTGACTGAGCTCCTGGACCGCAAAGAGGGCGAAATGCGCCTTGTGCGCCCCCTGTGGCCGCCCCTTGTCTGCTATGCGTTCTCGGTGCTGCTGGTGATGACCAATGACTTGCACCAGCTGGTGTTCATTTTCGACCCAGGCGGAAACTGGGCGAGCGATTATAGTTACGGACCGGGATATTGGATTGTTGCAGCCTTTTCACTCCTGTTTTTTGCGCTGGCCCTTGTAAAACTCTTCTGCAAAGGACGCAGGAGCAAATACTGGGGCGGCAAAGTGTTCCCACTGCTCCTCTGTGCGGGCTTGCTCGCGTATATCGTCGCCTATATTTGCCGCATACCTCTGGCGTGGGAGAGCGATATAACGGTCTGCATCTGTATTATTTCCGTTCTGTTTTTTGAAACAGTACTCCGCGCGGGACTGATTCCGGTCAATATCCGATACCACAGGCTGTTTGCTGCTGCGCCCATCAGTCTGGCCCTGCTGGACGAGGACGGACGCACGGTTCTTTCCTCCCGCGATGCGTCTCCCATATCCCGCTCCATCTGGAGACGGCTGCTCACGGATATGGAGCACCCGCTGCTCCGGGACAAGGACACGCAGCTCCACGCGGTCGCCATCCACGGCGGCATGGCCGTGTGGCAGGAGGATCTCTCACAGCTGAACCGGCTGCGGCAGGAGATACAGGCTGTGCAGGCCCGTTTGGAGGCGGCCAACGCCCTCCTGCGCGAGGAGGGCGAGGTCAAAAGGCGCCTCATATCCGCGGAGGCGAACCGCGCCCTCTTTGAACAGCTCGACCGTGATATGGAGCAGCGCGTTTCCTCTCTGGCGGGCCTCATAAAAAGCCTGCCTGAAACGGAGCAGCCGAGGGACGCGGCCGCATACATCATCCTGTGCCTGTGCCACATAAAGCGCAGGTGCAACCTGTTCTTCCTGGCCTGTCAGGGCGAAGCCCTGCTCGGGGACGAACTCGGCATTTACCTCGACGAGCTGGCTGAGCTGGCCCGCTATTCGGGGCTGCAGACGCTCATCCGCTGTGGGCAGAGCGGCCCCATGGAGATACGCAGCGCCTCGCTCTGCTACGACTTCGCCTTTGAGACCATATCCCTTGCGCTGAAGGCGGAGGCCTCGCCGCTGATGGGCTGGCTTGAGGCGGAGGTTGGGCGGCTGACATTCCGTTTCCTCCCGGGCAGTGACCCCGTGGAATGGCGCTTCTCGGAGGAGCTGACGGCGGCGGTGACCGGCTCGGGCGGGCAGATAGCCTGCAAGGATCTCGACGACGCCGTCGGCATCTGCCTGACCCTACACTTGGGAGGTGAGACTCGTGGCTGAGTTCTACCGTCTGCCGAATTGGGCGCTGACGGCGCTGGTCATGGCGCTCGCGCTGTGCATCGTACTGCAAACCCTGGCCATTTCCTACAGCATCCGCCGCCTGCCTGCCGGCTGGTCGCGCAGGCTGGAAAACGGCATGGAGTGCGCCGTGCTTGCGGTTTTGTTTATCTTCGCCGCGCTCCTCGCCCAGGTGCAGTATGCGCTCTACTGCGGCTTTCTGGCGCCCGGCGCCTATGGTCCGGCGCGGCAGGCCGTATTCCTGCTCACGGCGGTGCTGGGCGTCTCAGCGGCGGTGTCAGCGGAGCTCGTCTGGCCGTTTTTCGCCGTCGGCGGGGCGGCAGTCCTGCTGCCCGTGGCCGAGCTCATCATGGGGCCTGCGTATCCCTTCCTTTTTCTTGCCGGCATTTTGTTTTTCCTGCTGCGCAGCGCGCACATCTGCCTGATGCGCCGGCGGGAGCTCCGGACCCAGCTATCTTACATATCCGTCAAGGAGGCCATCGACAGCCTGCACACGGGGCTGCTGTTCTACCGCCCGGAGGGAGACATCCTGCTGTGCAACCGCCGGATGGACGCGCTGGCAAGGCAGATGACGGGTCAGGCCTTGCAAAACGGCGTGGAGTTCCGGCGGCTTCTGGACAGCGGCCCGCTCGGCGGCTGCGAGCGGGAGACGCTTGGCGGGCAGCAGGTGTTCCGCCTTCCGGACTCCTCCGTGTGGAGCGTGTCCGCGCACGATATCCCGATGGGCTGCCGGACGCTGGTGCTGCTGACCGCCGACGACGTCACGGAGCGCTGGGACGCCGTGACGCTCCTCGCCGAGCGTAACAGGGCACTGGAAAAACGCGGGCAGGAGCTGCGCCACAACATCGAAAACCTGCAGGCCATCTGCGAAGCGGAGGAGATAGCCCGGAGCAAGGGCCGGGTACACGACCTGCTCGGGCAGCGCATAAGCCTGCTGCTCCGCGCCCTGCGGGACCACCAGCAGCCCGATGAGGCCCTACTGATGGATTTCGCCTGCAGCCTTCCCACGGCGCTCCGTGAGGACAGGAGGCCGAGCCCCGCCCACCGCCTGGTGAGGCTGAGAGAGACGTTCCTGGGTATGGATGTGTCCGTGGAGTTCCGCGGCGAGCTGCCCGAGGATGATAACGCGGCGGACAGCTTTGCCGAGATCGCCGTGGAGTGCGTCACCAACGCCGTGCGACACGGCTATGCCACCCGAGTCCAGTTCCATTTCTTCCAGAATGACTGCTGGCGCATGACGGTGACGGACAACGGACTGCCGCCTTCCGGGCCGGTGCGTGAGGGCGGCGGCATAGGCGGGATGCGCCGCAGGATAGACAGGCTCGGCGGCACGCTTGAGCTGCATACCGTTCCACGGTTCCGTATCGAGATCTCTGTCCCAAAGGAGGCTGTGCAGGAATGTTCAAAGTTCTGATAGTGGAGGACCACGCGTCCATGCGCGAATCGCTGACGACGGCGCTGGAGGCAGCCGGGGATTTTACCGTGGTGGGTGAAGTGCCAAACGCCGACTATGCCCTCGATTTCTGCCGGCACCTGCACCCGGACCTGGTGCTGATAGACGTGTGCACAGAGGGCGGCGCGTCCGGGCTCAAAGCGGTGGAGGCCATACGCAAGACATATGGTGAGCTCAAGATCATCGTAATGACCGCGTTTGACGAGATCACCTATATTCCACGGGCAAAAGCCGCCGGAGCTAACGGCTTCGTCTACAAGAGCAGGAGCCTGAACTATTTCCTGGAGGTCGCCCGCGAGGTAATGGCCGGCGGCAGCAGTTTTCCGGAGCCCAGGACCATACCCATGCCCCAGGGAGAGGCTCCGCTGACCGACCGGGAGATGGAGGTGCTCCGGCTGATGTGCAGACACATGACCAACAAGGAGATAGCCCGGGAACTGTTCATAAGCGAGAACACCGTCAAATACCACAAGATGAATATGCTCGGCAAGACCGGCTTCTCCAAGGCGGTGGACCTGGCCTTTTACATGATCTCCAACGGCTGGATAAATCCATTGTACTGACGCCGCGGCTCCTATCTCGGAGAAAAGACTACCCGCCGCGGGTAGGGCGGAGGCGTGGAAAAGCTTTTACAATGACTGATATGAAGGCAGATATTCCGTGGCGGTCTCGCCCGGAACGGGAGATCAGAAAGGAGCGCTTATGAGAACTACGTCAAAACGAGTGACCGCGCTTTTGCTGGCGCTGGCCCTGCTGCTGGCTCTTGGCGCCTGCGCGCAAACGCAGCAGACCGAAACCGACGAGCCGACAGCAAGCACCGGCGGAAGCGGCGGCAAATACGCATTGCCCACGAGAAATGACAGTGAGCCGCCGGAAAAGCAGCCCGAGCCGACACCCGAGCCGCCGGAGCAGACCGTGTTCTCGGAAGAGGCTCAAAACTCCCTGATGTGGCTGCGCGACAGGATAGATTTCCCGCAGACGATGTTCGGCGCGGCGTATCTCGACTATGTAGGCGGGCTTTTTGAGGAGGGCTTCGAGGCGGGCTTCCCTGAATGGATGTGGGAAGAGAACGAAGCGATGCTGTTGGAATACCCGTTTATTGCCGAAATCGGTGCGGAACACATCCTTGGCGGTGCGGGACATCTGTACTGCATCGTGCCGGTAGATGAAAACGCGTCGGTTTCAATAAACCGCATGGAGTGGAACGAGAATACATATGCCTTCGAGGTGACCGAAGTCCTCTATCGCTCGGAGACCGGCGAGCCGGTGCTGCTGTTTGCAAATCTCGACGGCATTGCCTACGAGTCAGACACGCAGGTTTTGATAACCGACAGCAGCGGGAATACCTGTGAATGGTGGCCGTCGCTCGACGCGATGGGCTGTCTTGCCCCGTGCGTGTCGGAGGATGGAGACAACCTTGCGTTTGACTTTACGGAATACGGCTGGATGGCAGCACCGCTCGACCTCGCACCCTGGCTTGCCGAGGGCTGGTCAGGCATGACGGCGCTCGGGCTTGCCGGCTCCGAGGACTGGGGCATGGGCTGGTTCGTGGAAACGACGGCATGGGAGACAGACCTCCCTGCGTACTTCAGCCTGCGGTTCTATCTGGAAGATGAAACAGGCGGAATGGTCGAACTCGATTGGTTCTACAACGATTCCGATACCGCCGGCGAGAGCTGGAGCGGCTTCTGGAGCATTGAGACCGTCCTTGACGGACCGAGCTATGTGACCCTAAGTATGTCCCTCGTCGGCGGCCAAAAATACGACGAAACAGCTGACCCGATATATCTGGAGGAGACCTACCCCATGCTCATCAGCCCCAGCGGCACAGAGCTGCTGATAGCCAAAGGCGAAACCGGCATCTGCCTGCCATTCATGTCCCAGAGCACAGCAGCCTGCACACTTACGCTGATTGAAGGATAATGTGCAAGCAATGTCCGTGTCCGGACACTCCCGAAACTCAAACACTCCCGGCTCTGCAGCCGGGAGTGTTTTCGGCGGCGCATACTTGCGTATGCTTGGTTTTCCGTGACAGCCGTGACGACCGTGACGATGTTTTTAAAACAGCGCCGCTCTTTTCTTAGCCGTCACAGCCGTCGCGGTCGTCACGCCTTTGGGTCAGATTTCGTCAGCGTGATCGTTCTTCCTGAGTGCGTGCGGGTGTTTTCGTAGCGCACTTTGAAGTCGCTCAGCAGCTTCCCGGCGCGGACATTGAGCCGCATCGCCAGGGCGTTCGGTTTCATGTCAATGCCCAGTTCATCTCGCAGCTCCGTCGCGCTGCCTGTCCATGTCGGGCTCTCCTCCGTCACGAGCGCCGCCACCTTCTCCAGCAGCGGGTCTGGCGGCTCGTGGTAGGGCTCCTTGTCCGCGTGGTCAAAGCACCAAAGCAACCGCTCCTCGTCGCGCACGAGGTGGATGCGCTGGTCGGGCTGGTCTCGGCCTGAGACGCTCAGCGTGGCCGTGTTGTCCGTGCGGTTCTCTTTGCTCAGCACAAACGCGCCGTCGGCACAGCCGTAGATGCCCGTCGTGCCGGAGATTCTGTCAAACTCGTCATTTGCCGCAGACTTTCGCGTGTGGTGTACGATGAGCAGGCACAGCCCGAACTTGTCCGCGAGCTGCTTGAGTTGCCCGATGATCTGGTAGTCGTCCCGGTAGCTGTACGCCTCGCCGCTCAGCTCGCGCACCTTTTGCAGCGTGTCGATGATGATGAGACGCGTGTCCGGGTGCTCACGCACGAACTTCTCAAGCTGCGCGTCGAGGCCGTTTCCGAGCTGCTTCGCGCATATGGCAAAGTGCAATTTCTCCGCGCCCTCTACTCCGAACATCCGGTACATCCGTCGCTGCAGACGTTCGTAGCCATCCTCAAGCGCGAGGTAGAGCACTGTGCCATGGTGGACTTCGCAGTCCCAGAGCTTCTGCCCGGTGGCGACGTGGTAGGCGAGCTGTGCCATCAGGAACGATTTGCCCACCTTCGGTGCGCCCGCGAATATGTATGTGCCGTTTTGGAGTAATCCCTCGATGACCGGCGGCCTGCTCTCATAGACTGTGTCGTACAGCTCGGCCATCGTGACCGTCGGCAGATACGCCGGGTCGTTCATCCGGCGCAATTTTCGGTACAGCTCCTGCAAGTTTTCGTTGCTTTCGGCACCGGGATTTGATATATTGTTGTTGCGAATATTTGAAAGCGGCTGTCCCGCATCTGCGCCAACAGATGCCGAAGGGGCAGCGTTTTCTTTTATCACCTGCTCAGCAAGCAAAGGCATCACCTCCCGTGTGCCTGTCTATCCAGGCTATCAGCTTGTCCTTCGGCACCAGCTTACGCTTCCCGATCTGCAGCGTCGGGAAGTCCGCGGAATTGAGCAGCTGATACGCCCCGGCTCTGGAGATTCCCAGCGCTTCAGCCAGCATCCCGGCGTTCAGGATATCGGGCAGACTTTCATAGGCTTCTCTTCTCATTGACATTTCCCCTTTTAAAAAATATTGCCAAGATACATTTTTCTTGACAACGCTATTATATGGTGATAATATCATATCTGTCAAGAATAATAGTTCGACATTTGAGATAAACCATTATTTCATACCAGATTGGAGGTATGCCGATGAAAGTACCAATTTTTCCGGTCACGCCGAAAGAGGCGGAGGAATACGGCATAGAGAACCGCACGGAGGCGAACCGCAACTGTCCATTCGCCAAAAGGCTGGCGCAGCTGCGGCAGGAAAAGGGACTGACGCAGCAGAAGCTCGCGGATATACTCAAGTGCTCCAAGTCCACGATAAGTCTTTACGAGACAGGCGACACGGTGCCGGATGCGAAGAATATCGTGGGCCTGTGCGATATTTTCGGCGTGAGCTGCGACTATCTGCTCTGCCAGACCGACTACCGCAGGCCGGAGAACGAGAGGCTTACAATTGAGGAGATGGGCTACTCGGAGAAGGCAGCGCAAAAGCTCAACGACCTTGACCTGTTCAAGGTACGCGATAAAAGTACACATGTAGAATTGCCGTTTTCTCCAAAGGGCTCCTTCAATCTGTTGGTTGAAGATAGCCGCTTCAGCAGAATGATGCAGATGATAAGTGACGCTTACCAGATGAAAATCGGAGCAGCCCGCTGGAAAGAAGAGTACGGGAGTTCAGTTGAACAGCGAAGCGACCTTGAGATTGAGGGATATCGCATGATGCTCTACACCATCGGAGAAGGAAGTATGCCTTTAAACGAAGTGGTTGAGGTATATCTGCAGCGAGCCAGTGAACTTTTGAAAGAAATAGTACGTGACTTTCCTATCAGCGACCCTGAAACAGGCGTTAAATACCACATGTTTATACACGGGAATGTCTACAACCCCCTATTTAAGGACCAGTATCACGAGCGCGTGTGGGAACATGACACTCGAACGGACGAAGAGTTCCAGCAGGAGGTCGATGATTTAAGGCAAGCCTTATTGGAAGATGAGGACGAGTGAGCAAGCGGCTCGGCCTTTCTTATAATCAAAAGAATAAAGGAGGAGTTCTATGCCGGGAAAACGCTCCAACGGTGAGGGCGCTCTGCGCAAACGCAGCAGCGGCCTCTGGGAGTGTATGATTATGACGGGCTTTCAGCCCAACGGAAAGAGAAAATACAAGAGCTTCTATGCCAGAACACGAAAGGAAATTTTGCAGAAAGTCAGGGACTACCAGGCTGCGATAGAAGCCGGTTTGGACATGACGAAGAAGGAACTGAAATTTGGCGAGTGGGCTCAGTCGTGGTATGAGGGGTACAGGGACCAGGTCTCACCCACGACCTATGAGAGCTATGGCTACACGCTCAAGACCCTCAACAGGGCCTTCGGTTTAAAGCCGCTGAGGAGCATACGCGCCGCAGACGTCGAGGCCTTCCTGCGCGATCTGACGAAGGACGGCACGCACCAGTCGCAGGCGTCCAAGTGCCGTGGCATGATGTTCCAGATCATGCGCAAGGCCCAGGCAAACGACCTCATCCTCAAGAACCCGGTCGAGCTCGCGGACAAGACGCGGCACGCGCCCCGGAAAAGCAAAAAGGACTCCTTCACAGCGGAAGAAGTCCGAAAGCTGTTCAAGTACCTGCCTCACGACAAGACGGGCGACAGCATAAGGCTGCTGCTCCTCACGGGGATGCGTTCCCAGGAGTTGCTTGCGCTGGAGGCCGGGCACATCGAGCCCGACGGCTCGTGCGTACATATCCGCCAAGCGGTGAAGCAGGTCAAGGGCACGGTGTTCGTAGGCGAGACGAAGAGCGCCAGCAGCGTCCGGGATGTACCTATACCCAAGGCATATCGCGGCATGGTGGCCGGCCTGCGCGAGTACTGCACGCCCTATCTCTGGACGGGCAGGGGCGTGGACAAGCCCTGCAACCCGACGCATTTCCGCGACAAGTTTGCCGAAGCGCTGAAGTCGGTCCCGGGCGTCAGGCCGCTCACGCCGCACTCCTGCCGGCACACCTTTGTCAGCCAGCTGCAGGCCCAGGGCGTCCCCATGGAGACCATCCAGTCCCTCGCCGGACACGCCGAGATGGACATGACGGAGCACTATCTCCACGTCCAGGACAACGTCAAAGCCACCGCCGTGGAGCGCCTCGCAGGGCTTATCGGAGCGTAGCAAATCGTCGCAATAAGTCCATTACTTTCAAACGCAATTCTGGTACAGTTCTGGTACGCATTCTGGTACGAAGCTTGCAAAACGATAGATTTTGGGATAAAGATAAAGAAAAAGTCCTGAAATCTCACGATTTCAGGACTTTTTCTGGTGGAGATAAGCGGGATCGAACCGCTGACCTCTTGAATGCCATTCAAGCGCTCTCCCAGCTGAGCTATACCCCCAAGCGGTGCAAGAGGTATATTAGCAGAATCGCGCGGGAATGTCAATAGCTTATTTCAAAAAACCTGCGACAATTTGTTCTTCGGCTTCCTTTTCTGTCAGACCGAGGGTCATGAGCTTGGTGAGCTGCTCGCCGGCGATCTTGCCGATGGCGGCCTCGTGGACCAGGCTGGCCTCCACGCTGTTGGCCGTGATCTCAGGGATGGCCTGCACGTAGCTGTTGTCCATGACGATGTTGTCGCACTCGCTGTGGCCGTAGCAGCGCGCGTTGCCGTTGATGCGCAGCACCAGCACCTGGCGCGAGGTGTCGCGCGCGACGCCGCGGCTTATGATGTTCGCCGAGCTGTCGTCCCCGTCGAGGTCTATGGTGAACTCGCTGTGCGAGAACTGCTTGCCGTGGGTCATCAGCTTTTCGCGGACGATCAGCGTCGCGCCCGCGGCGACCTTCGCCTCGGTGATGCGCTTGGTGGAGTCGATGCCCTTGATCTGGGTCGTGTCCATCTCCATGTACGCGCCCTCTTCGAGGTAGATCACCGTGGTCGGGTTCATTATGCGCTCGCCGGAGCCGCCGCCGTCGGCGTAGTGGTTCTCTATATACTTCAGCTTGGCGTTTTTGCCCACGTAGAAGGTGTGGACGCCGTCGTGCTGGCTGTCCTGGCTGCCGCAGTTATTTATGCCGCAGCCGGCGACTATGGTCACGTCGCTGTCCTCGCCCACGTGGAAGTCGTTGTACACGAGGTCCTTGAGGCCGCTCTTCTCGATGATGACCGGGATGTGCATGCTCTCGTTCTTCGTGCCGGGCTTGATGAAGATGTCGATGCCGGGCTTGTCCTGCTTGGTGACTATGTCTATGTTCGCCGTGGTGTTGCGCCCGGCGAGCTGGCCGTCGGAGCGGATGTTGTATGCGCCCTCGGGCACGCCGTGAAGGTCGGCTATCTCGGCCAGAAGGGCCTTCTGAATGCTGTCCAATGCCATATCTCCGACCCCCCTTACACCGCGGTGAGGCGTCCGCAGGCGCCGTTATCGCACATCAGCTTGGGCATTATCTCGTCCTTCGGGCCCTCCTCGGTGATGCGGCCGCCGGCGATGACGACGATCTTGTCCGCTATCTCGAGTATGCGCTCCTGGTGCGAGATGATGAGGATGCTGCCGTTTATCTCCTCGTACATCTTCTCGAACACCGCGATGAGGTTGGAGAAGCTCCAGAGGTCGATGCCGGCCTCGGGCTCGTCAAAGAGCGAGAGCTTGGTGCCGCGGGCCAGTATCGTGGCGATCTCTATGCGCTTGAGCTCGCCGCCGGAGAGGCTGGCGTTCACCTCGCGGTGGATGTAGTCGCGCGCGCACATGCCGACGCGGCTGAGATACTCGCAGGCCTCGCCCACGGTGATCTTGCGCCCGGCGGCGTACTGCAGGAGGTCATAGACCCGGATGCCCTTGAAGCGCACGGGCTGCTGGAAGGCGTAGCTGATGCCGAGCTTTGCGCGCTCGGTGACGCTGAGGTCGGTGATGTCCTGGCCGTCGAACCAGATGCTGCCGGAGGTGGGCTTGATTATGCCCGCGACCAGCTTTGCTAGGGTGGACTTGCCGCCGCCGTTGGGGCCGGTGATGGCGACAAAGCGCTCGCTCACCTGGAGGCTCACGTCGGTCAGGATGTCCTTCACGCCGCCGTTTTCCTCGCCGGCGCTGTAGGATACGTTCTTGAGTTCCAACATATTTATATCATCTCCGTTTGTATCAGAAATTGTCTTCATCGAGCTTGTGGCTGAGGTCGCGCCTGAAGACGAAGCGCGGCTCCTTGTGCCTTATTATCCGAACTATATTTTCCCCGTGCTTCATAATGACGAGGAGGACGCTCAGGCAGGCCAGGATGAGACAGAGCCCCGAAAAGCCCTTGGCCAGCAGCGTCACCGGCACGCTTATGGTGCCCAGCACGGAGCCGAGCGACACGTACCGCGTCAGCAGAAAGGCGAGGACGAACACGACGAGTGCGATGACTCCCGCGTTATAGTCGACGATGAACACGGCGGACACGCCGCAGAGGATGCCCTTGCCGCCCCGGAAGCCGTAGAACACCGGGAAGACGTGGCCCAGGATGAGACAGAAGGTGGCAAAGAGGCGGCCGATGTCGACATACTCGGGCTTGAGCGCCTGATCTCCGGTGGCGAGCGGGAAGATGAGCCCGCCTATCAGGGCAGCCAGCACGCCCTTGGCGATGTCTATGCCCAGCACGCCCGCTATGCCCTTCGGGCCGTAGTTGCGGTAGAAGTTCGTGAGCCCGGCATTGCCGCTGCCCATGGTGCGCACGTCGCTGTGGAAGAGGTATCTGGAGACTATTATAGAGCCGTTCACGCTGCCCAGGATGTAAGCTATGGCCGCTATGAGCACAAGCAGGACCGGTGTCAGCATTCCTTGTCTCCCTTCTGCCTTATCACGATGCGCATGGGCGTGCCCTCCAGGCCGAAGACGGCACGGATCTGGTTTTCTATATACCGCTGGTATGAGAAGTGGAACAGCTCGCGGCTGTTGCAGAAGATGACGAAATTGGGCGGGCGCACGCCGGTCTGGGTCATGTAGTAGATCTTGAGACGGCGGCCCTTGTCGGTGGGCGGCTGCTGCCTTGCCTGGGCGTCGGCCAGGACGTTGTTGAGCATGCCTGTGGTTATCCTCATGGCGCTCTGCTCATTGACGTAGTTCACCAGTTCGAATATACGCTCCGCACGCTGTCCCGTCAAGGCCGAGATGAAGAGCACGGGCGCATAGCTCATGAAGGCGAGGTCGCGGTAGACGTCCTTGCGCAGCTTGTCCATGGTCTTGCCGTCCTTCTCGACGAGGTCCCACTTGTTGACCACGATGATGCTGGCCTTGCCCGCCTCGTGGGCCATGCCGGCTATCTTGGTGTCCTGCTCGGTGACGCCGTCGCGCGCGTCGAGCATGATGATGCACACGTCGGCCCGCTCTATGGCGAGCTGGGCACGCATGACGGAGAACTTCTCTATGCGGTCGTCCACCCGCGACTTGCGGCGGATGCCGGCGGTATCTATAAATACGTACTTGCCGTATTCGTTTTCAAAGGGGGTGTCCACGGCGTCACGCGTGGTGCCCGCCACGTTGGAGACGATGACGCGCTTTTCGCCGAGGATGAGGTTTATGAGCGAGCTCTTGCCCACGTTGGGCTTGCCGATGACGGCAACCTTGATGCGGTCGTCCTCGTCCTCGCCCTCGTCGGCGGGCGGGAAATGCGCCACGCACTCGTCGAGCAGGTCGCCCGTGCCGTGGCCGTGCACGGCGGAGAGGGCGATGGGGTCGCCGAGGCCGAGGGAGTAGAACTCGTATATGCCCGGGTCGGGCAGACCGGTGGAGTCCATCTTGTTCACGCAGAGGACGACCGGCTTTTTGGAGCGGAGCAGCATGTTGGCCACTTCCCTGTCCGCCGCCGTCACGCCGGTGCCTATCTCCGTGACGAACACGATGACGTCCGCCGCGTCTATGGCTATCTGCGCCTGTTCGCGCATGAAGAGGAGTATCTCGTTGTCCGTGGAGGGCTCTATGCCGCCCGTGTCCACGATGTCGAATTTCCTGCCGTTCCACTCGCACTCGGCGTAGAGCCGGTCACGCGTGACGCCGGGGGTGTCCTCCACAATGGAGAGCCGCCGCCCTGCGAGGCGGTTGAAGAGCATGGACTTGCCGACGTTCGGCCTGCCCACTATTGCAACAAGCGGTCTTGACATACTGCAAGCCCCCTTTCCTATATCTCTGTGCCGAGCATGGCGGCGAGCAGCTCGTCGCCGGAGCCGCCGATGGGCGTCACGGGGACGCCGAGCTCGGCCGACGCCTGCTCGAGCGTCACGTCGTCGAGGAACACGCCCTCGCCGTGGCGGAGCATGG